>JBIIZX010000186.1:0-6758 GCA_044346055.1 Burkholderiaceae bacterium
ATGGACCGAGCCGCCCGGCCCGGACCCCCGAATTCAGAATCCCGAATCCCGAATCCGTCCCTACACGATCTTGGAGTACTTGCGCACCCGCTCGTCGTTCTTCAGGTAGCGGTCGAAGCTCATGGCAATGGCCCGCACCAGAAGCTTGCCGCGCGGCAGAACGCTGATCCATTCCTTGGTGTTCTCGACCAGGCCTTCGTCTTCGAACGGCTTGAGCTCGGCAAGCTCACGCTTGAAGTAGTCGTCGAACTTGATGAGGTGCGATTGCTCGACAGCCTCCTTGCTGACCTCGAAGTGGCACATCAGCGACATGATCACCGAGCGGCGCACCAGGTCGTCCATGTCGAGCAGCACGCCGCGCGCGGTGGGCAGCTGGTCGCATTTGATGCGGTCGTAATACTCGTCGAGCTCGCGCACGTTCTGCGAGTAGGTGGGGCCGACCTTGCTGATGGCCGACACGCCCAGGCCAATGAGATCGCAGTCGGGCTTGGTGGAGTAGCCTTGGAAGTTGCGGTGCAGCTGGCCCTGCTGCTGCGCGCGCGCCAGATCGTCTTCGCCCTTGGCAAAGTGATCCATGCCGATGTACTGATAGCCCGCCTCGGTGAGGCGGCTGATCGCGTCCAGCATGATCCCCATTTTTTCCTGCGGCGAGGGCAAATCCCCGGTCTCGATGCGCCGCTGCGGCTTGAAGCGCTCCGGCAGGTGCGCGTAGTGGTACAGCGCAATGCGGTCGGGTTGCAGCGACAGCACCTGGTCGAGCGTGCGGGCAAAAGTTGCCCGGCTCTGCTTGGGCAGCCCGTAGATGAGGTCGAGATTGACCGACTTGAAGCCAGCCTCACGGGCGGCATCAATGGTCGCCTTGGTCATCTCAAAACTCTGGATGCGATTGACGGCCCTTTGCACCTCGGGGTCGAATTCCTGCACGCCGACTGAAATGCGGTTGAAGCCCAGTTCGCCCAGCGTTGCCACCTTCTCGGGCGGCGTGGAGCGCGGATCGACCTCGATGCTGTACTCGCCCTTGGGCACCATTGGAAAGTGCGTTGTGAGTATGGCCGTCAGTTCTCGCAACTCGTCGTTGCTGAGGAAGGTTGGCGTGCCGCCGCCAAAGTGCAGCTGTTCAATCTGACGCGAGCCGCCGATGCGGCTGGCGATCATCTCGACTTCCTTGCGCAGCGCATCAATGTATTCAGCACTGCGGCCATGGTCTTTGGTAATGACCTTGTTGCAGCCGCAGTAATAGCAAATGGATGCGCAAAACGGCAGGTGCACGTAGAGCGACAGCGGCACCGAGTCATTGCCCAGTGACCGGCGCGCCAGCCAATTGGAGAGCACATTGGCATCAAAGGCTTCGACGAAGCGGTCCGCGGTCGGATACGACGTGTAGCGCGGGCCGGGCAGATCAAAGCGACGCAGCAGTTCGGTGTCCGGAACCGAAACTTCGCCGCGCGTGGACATCAACATGAGTGTTCCCCTAGATCAAACTTTGTAACGGCCTTGGTGGCTAAAAATTACGTGAATTCCGAAAGTGATGTGTATTATCGATTCCACCTGATCGCACTCGTTGACCGGCGTCAACGCGCAACACAAGCGCGAATCGCAACAAGCGATGGCCCGACGAGAGCAGCGTCCAGAGACCCGCAAAGGGTCCATGCCGAGACGACCGCGGTGCAGGCGCGAGGGAAGAGCAACCGCAGCGGCACCTTCGCAGGCGCGCTGTCACAGCGGGAGAGGCGTGCATGAACGCACCAAACACCGGATTTTCCGTTTCACACCTCAAAGTTGCCTGCTCCAACTGCAACCTGCGTGAGTTGTGTCTGCCGATTGGGCTTGCCATGCCCGACATCGAAAAGCTCGGGGAGCTGGTGTCGACACGGCGCAGGATCAAGCGCGGCGAGGCCCTGTTTCGTGCGGGCGACCAGTTTGACTCGCTCTACGCGGTGCGCCTTGGCTTTCTCAAGAGCACCGTGATGTCGAGCGACGGCCGCGAGCAGGTCACAGGCTTTCACATGGCCGGCGAGCTGGTCGGCATGGATGGCATCAGCAGCGAGCAGCACTCGTGCGATACGGTGGCGCTCGAAGACACCGAGGTCTGCGTGATTCCGTATGAGCGGCTGGAAGAAGTGGCCAGCGCCGTGCCGGTGCTGCGCAATCACTTCCACAAGGTCATGAGCCGCGAGATCGTGCGCGAGCACGGCGTCATGCTGCTCCTGGGCAGCATGCATGCCGAGGAGCGGCTCGCCGCCTTCCTCCTCAACCTGTCGCAGCGCTTCGAGGCGCGTGGCTATTCGCGCACCGAGTTCGTGCTGCGCATGACGCGTGCCGAGATCGGCAGCTACCTGGGACTCAAGCTCGAGACCGTGAGCCGCGTCCTCTCGCGTTTCGCGCAAGACGGTCTGCTGGAAGTGAACCAGAAGCACGTGCGCATCCTGGACACCGACGGCCTGCGCGGCATTGTGTCCGGGCACGGCACATCGAGCAGCAGCAGCACCTGCACCAACTAGCGCCCGGGCAAGTTCGGTGGCCTAAGCTGCCGCAGGTTGCGGCCGCGTGAGCGGTATGCAATACCCTGGCCGGATCGCGCGGCCGGCCTCGCTATGCGATCACACTGTTCGATTACACGGCGCGACCAGACCGCGCGACCGCGCACCGCTCGCTAACTCGGCCCGATCAAACTGCAGCCGTCCGATCAAACCGCGCAACCATCCCCGCCCTTCTACTTTGGACACCCCGCCGGGCGATCCTCGGCCGGCAATGGGCAGCGGTTGACTTCCACCGACGAGCGCTGCAAGAACACCGTCAGCGCCGACGCACTGGCCGCCACCGCCCAGAAGAAAAAGAAACCCACGGTGTAGATTGGTATGCGCCCGGCCTCGAGCGGCACGCCGAACACACTGAGGTCGGCGGGGTCGATCAGCGCAAAGAACACAAGCTCTGCCACGGCCGCCACCAGAAATGCAGGCCACAAGACCCACAGCACGCGTTGCGCCAGATCGCTTTGCATGTCTTGTCTCCCTGCTGCTGATGCGCTGGGCCGCTGCGCAGCCTGCGCACAACGCTACTTGCTCGCAGCCAGGCTGATGCCGCCGCTGCGTGCAAGCAGCGACGCGTCGCCATCAACGCGCCAGTCGCGCGCCTCGAGCACGATGCGCCACGGCACGTCGCCTTGCATCGGCGCGGCCTCGCCCCAGCTGCCCACGAACTCCGCGCTGCGCCCATCATCGCTGCTACTGCGGCGTGCGAGCACAGCGGAGCGATCGGCACCGCTGCGGCCCGGATGGACCATGCGCACCGTGAGGCTCGCCTCGGGCGGCAGCGGCTGGGCGGCGGTCAGCCGAACAACTAGCGCGTCACCAGCAGCCACGCCGCGCGCCTGCACGTTGGCCTGCACGCCGAGCGCAACCGCACGGTCCTTGCGCGCCAGTTGCTGGTTGATCGCCAAGCCCTGCCTGTAATAGTCCTCGGCCACCACGCCGTCATTGCTGCGAATTGCCAGCATGATGGTCGCGATGCAGCCGATGACGGCAGCCGCCGGCGGCGTGATCAGCAGCCATGGCCAGCGCTGGCGATACCAGGGCGGGGCTGCGGCGGCTTGCAGGCTCGAACTCATGCGCGTCTCCTCGTGCAGATCAGTATCTTCACTGTTGGTTGCGTCACTGTTGGTTGCGTCAATCTCGGTTGCGTCATTGTCAGTCGCGTGACTGTTGGTTGCGTGACCGCGGCTGCGTCTTTGTCATTGGCTGCTGCGGCCACCGGCGTCAAGGTCGCAGGCCAAGGAAGGTCGTGTGCTCGCGCACATGGATGGCAGCATCATTGCGCGAGCTGACTTCAATCGTGACCTTGTGCGATCCCGGCGGCACCTCATCGGCCGGCACCTGCAGCCGCAGCGGCACCGAACGAACGCTGGCCGGCTCCAGCTCGAAGGTCGTTTCCGAACCGACCGCCAGCCCCGCCAAGCCATTGGCCTGCACCTTGTAGCGCTGGCGCGTCTCGGTGGTGTTCATGACGTTGAGCCGATACACGTTCTCCAGCAGCGCGCGCCCCTTGTCGTCGCTTACCTCGCGCGCAAAGGCAGCGCGATCGCGAATGACATCGACCTTCAGCGGTACCCGCAGCGTGACCGCAATGACCAGCCCAACGATGATCGACAGCAGGATCGCCGCGTACACCAGCACGCGCGGCCGCGCCACGCGCCGCAGCGTCTGGGCGGTGTTGAAGTGCCGATCCATCGCATTGGTGGTCGTATAGCGCACCAGGCCCTGCGGCAACCCGGCCTTGTCCATCACGTAGTTGCAGGCATCGATGCAGGCGGCGCAGCCAATGCACTCGTATTGCAGGCCATTGCGGATGTCGATGCCGGTGGGGCAGACCTGCACGCACATGTCGCAGTCGATGCAGTCGCCCAGGCCCTGGTTGCGCCGCTCGGCCACACGATTGGCGCCCTTGCTCTTGCGCTGCGCGGGCGCGCGGGGCTCGCCGCGGCTGGCGTCATAGGTGACGATGAGGGTGTCCTTGTCGAACATCGCGCTTTGAAAGCGCGCATACGGGCACATGTACTTGCACACCTGCTCGCGCATCCAGCCGGCGTTGCCGTAGGTCGCAAAGCCGTAGAACAGCACCCAGAACAGCGACCAGCCGCCGAGCGATAGCGCCAGCGCTGCGGCACCCAGTTCACGGATCGGCGTAAAGAAGCCTACGAAGGTGTAGCCGGTCCACAGCGCCACCGCGATCCACGCCGCATGCTTTGAAAGCTTGAGCATTACCTTGCGCGGGCTCCACGCTGCCTTGTCGAGTGCCATGCGCTTGCTGCGATCGCCCTCGATGCGCCGCTCGATCCACATGAAGATCTCGTTGTAGACCGTCTGCGGGCAGGCATAGCCGCACCACAGGCGGCCGCCGATGGCGGTGAACAGGAACAGCGACAGGGCCGCGATGATCAGCAGCGCGCTCAGGTAGATCACATCCTGCGGCCACAGCACCAGGCCAAAGATGTAGAACTTGCGGGCGGCCATGTCGAACAGCACCGCCTGCCGGTCATTCCACTGCAGCCACGGCAATCCATAGAACACCAGCTGCGTGATCCACACTGCCGCCCAGCGCCAGCGCTGGAACACGCCCAGGCGATCGCCGATCTTGGCGCGCGGATAAATCTCCTTGCGCCTGGCGTATAGCGACCCGAGGCCGTCGTCGCCGTCGCCGTCGCCGGCAGGCGCTGCCACGTGCTGGATCGGGATCACGATCTGGCGCACGGCCTCCTGCGTGGAGGCTCCGGAGCCAGCGCCCGGTCGCGTGCTGTCAGCAACGCTCGTCATGTGTTTCGTGGGAGAAGGCCAGGCAGGAGCGGGACCGCAACTGTAACGGGGTGCGTATCACCAAGGCCCAGTGTGGCAGCGCCGGCCACTGGACTAATTGGGGTGGATCAAAGAGCATGGCGTGACTGCGTGCGAGGGGCCGGCGCAAAGGAGATATGTGACGCGGCTCACCAAACACACGACCTCCGTCGAACGCTTTTCCCGAGCCAAAGCGGATCGCGAGCGCCTGCGCCAAAGACCAAAGCAAGCAAGCCAGCCATCGATGGGAAGCAGCGGCAGTGCAAACGACGCGGGGCCGCTTGAAGCGGCCCCGCTCTCACTTGGCCTTGTCGTCAGCGGGCGCTGTACTCAGCGGGCCTTGTTCTCACCAGTCCTTTTCGCCGTTGCGCGCTACGCCCTACTTCGTGGCCGGTGCCGCCGCAGGGGCAGACTTGTTCAGGCCGTACACATAAGCCGTGAGCAGATGGATCTGCGCATCGGACACGATCCCCTTGAACGCCGGCATGACGCCGCCGCGGCCCTGGGTGATCGTCTCGGTAATACCGGCCACCGTGCGGCCGTAGATCCAGCCGCTGGGCGTGGTCAGGTCGCGCGCGCCAAGGGCAGGATTGCCCTTGCCGTCAGCGCCGTGGCAGGCCGCGCAGGCAGCGAACTTGTCCTTGCCGCGGATCGCGCGCACCGAGTCGTGCGCCGAATTGGACAGCGACAGCACGTAGTGCGCGACGTCGACCACGTCATCCGGTCCGCCCACGGCAGCCGCCATCGGCGGCATGGCGGCCTGGCGGCCAGCGGCAATCGAGACCTGGATCGCCTCGGGCGTGCCGCCCCAGAACCAGACGCCATCGGCCAGGTTGGGAAAGCCGCGCGTGCCGCGCGCGTCCGAGCCGTGGCACTGCGAACAGTTGTTCAGGAAAATCCGCTCGCCCATTTGCTGGGCGCGTGCATCGCCTGCCAGCTTTTCCACCGGCTGCGCCTGGTACTGCGCCAGCATCGGGCCGAACTGCGCTTCGGCCGCCTTGACCTCGGCCGCGTGCTGCCCGCTCGAGGTCCAGCCGAGCACGCCCTTGAACTGCGTGCCCAGGCCAGGAAACAAGATGAGGTAGATGATCGAGAAGGCGATGGTGAGATAGAACAGCCACATCCACCAGCGCGGCAGCGGATTGCGGAACTCCTGCAGATCGCCGTCCCACACGTGGCCCGTGGTGTCCGGATCGCCCTGCGTGCCCACCTTGACGCGCACGGTGCTTTGCGACCAAAGGAACAGGCCGCAGCCGAGCACGGAGACGACCGTGAGGATCGCGATGTAGTAGTCCCAGAAGATGCTTGTGAAATCGGTCATGACGGGTCCTCTTTAGCGCCGCTGCCGGCGCTGCCGGGCACTGGCACTGTCCACGGGGGCGTGCAGCGGGTTGGCCAGGGCGTTGTCCGCCGCGTTATCCATGAAGGGCA
>JBIIZX010000187.1:0-6742 GCA_044346055.1 Burkholderiaceae bacterium
TGACGCCGTGGCCTTTGAGCGCGGCACCGTGGAACTGGCGCAAGGCGGCGAGGTCGCCTCGGAGGCGAGCCTGCTGGTGACCGGCGCCGCGGCCGCCGAATGGCCCGGCGCCTCCGGCCTGGCAGTGGATGGGCGCGGCTTCATTGGCATCAACGATTGCCTGCAGTCGTTGTCACACCCGTTTGTGTTCGCCGCCGGCGACTGCGCCTCGCTCATCGACCATCCGCGCGCAAAGTCCGGCGTGTACGCGGTGCGGGCTGGGCCGCCGCTGGCGGAAAACCTGCGCCGCGCATTGGCCGGCACGGCGCTGAAACGCTGGCAGCCACAGCGGCGCGCGCTGTATCTGTTCTCCACCGGCCCGCGTCACGCAATTGCGAGCTGGGGCGGGCTGAGTGTGAAAGGAGATTGGGTGTGGCGCTGGAAAGACCGGATCGACCGGCGCTTTGTGGCGAGCTTTGGCTGAGCCTGCTTCGGCACCAAGGCTTCGCTTATTGAGAGCCTTTGAAAAAAGTCGCGATCGGCCCGGGGTCGCGCCGAGCAGCGGACCCGTACGCAAGTGATACGGCGAGCAGCGCAGGCTGAGCCCCGCGGCTCCAAGCCCGCCTGCGCGGGCTTGGACGGGGCGAAGAGGCGCTGCGTCTCGCAGCGCCGCGGCCTGCAAGGCCGAGACCGGCCCGCGCAGTCGTTTTTTCTCAGGCTCTGAGTTCGCTTGCGCACCGCCAGCTGCCCGCGAACGGCAATCCGGGCCAGCGGCAGTCCGCCAAAGGTGGCCGCTGCAAGACCGCCGGCATGGTCACGCCGACGCCGACCCAGTCTCTACTTTGCTGCCCTTGCGTCGGCGATTGCCTTGGCGAGGTCGCGGTATTCCTCGCCATTGCGACCGGAAATCTTCTCCAGGCGCGCCAGATTGGCCTCGGCCTTGGCCAGCTGACCGGTCTTCACGAACGCCACGCCCTGGTACTCCAGCGCGCCGCGGTGATTGGGGTTGAGGGCGAGCGCGCGTTCGTAATTGGCGAACGCCTCGTCCAGTTTGCCCTGCCAGCGGTACGAATACGCGAGCATGTTCAGGGCGTCGGCGTTGTTGGGTTCGGCGGCGACCGCCTTGCGAAAGCTTTCGGTCGCCGCGGCCCAGTCCTTGCGCGCCACCGCACGCCTGCCGGCGGCGTAGTCGCGGTTCTCGACGACCTGATCCGGCGGCGAGCCGGTGTCGGCAGCCCGTGCGGCAAGCGGCCAAGCGTTAAGCGACGCGCAAGAGAGCAACGTCAGGATCGTGGTCGTGCATTTCGCGCTGATGGTCATTGGCATGTCCCTGAACGGCTGCAGCGGTTACGGCGCGTCGCGCCGGGAGCGCGATCCTGGCAAGCGAACCGTGTTGCCCCAGCACATGGTAAGCGTCGCTGCGGGCCGCACGGAGCATCGTGGCGCACGGATTGCAAAAAAATGGCGCTGATCCGGTTAAGGAGAGCGCCTGAGGTGAGGAACAGCACCGCGAAGCGCTGTTGGAAGAAACCTACGCGCCGATGCTTAAGGGCGACTTAAGGTGCGCACAGACCGACTTGCGTTCGGAGAGTGTCAAAGGGCGACACGTTTCTCTGCGTCATTCGCTTTGCATTGCCGTGCGGCCGGTGGGCAGCCGCAAGACGATGGCCGTGCCACGGCCGCCCGGTCCTACCTCGACCTGCACGCTGCCGCCATGCAAGCGCGCGACTTCACGGACGATTGCCAGCCCCAGGCCACTGCCGGGCACGGCGGCGTTGCGGCCACGGTAAAAGCGGTCGAAGACGCGCTCGCGCTCATCAGGCAGGATGCCGGGGCCGGTGTCGGTCACGCGCAGCACCCACCCAGCCACTTCGGCCGGCAGCACGGCCGATGCCGGCTCGGCCAGTTCGTCTGCGCCTGCAAGGGCCGCTTCATGGCCTTGCCCATTGGACGTCGGTTGTGCGACCGCAGCCGGCGCCACAGCCCGACCAACATCACGCGGCACAGCCGGCGTTGCTGCAGCCCTTGCCGCAGACACCACCCCGGTCGCGCAGGCTGACGCCACCGCAGTCACATGGGCTGGCACATCGGCTCTTGCTTCGGCTGACACGTCGGCTGACACGTCGGCTGACATATCGGCAGTCAGCCCGATCTGCACTGACCCGCCGGCCTGCGTGTAACGCACTGCGTTTTCGACCAGATTGGTCAACGCCATGTGCAGCGCCGCCTCGTGGCCGGTCATGAATGCCAAGGTGGGCGCTTCGACCCGCAGGTCGAGATGCGCTCCTTGCGCGAGGGGGCGCATCTCCTCGGCCACCTCGCGCGCCAGTTGCGCCAGGTCGAGCGGCCGCGCCGGCTCCCGCGCCGCGTCCGGGTCGAGCCGCGCCAGCGCAAGCAGTTGCGCGGTGACATGGCTGGCGCGCTTGACACCGGCCTCCAGTCGCGCCAAGGCGGCATCACGTTCCGCACCCGCGGCGCGCTGCGCCAGCTGCACTTGCAGCGTGACTGCCGCCAGCGGCGTGCGTAGCGCATGCGCCGCGTCCGCGGCCAGGCTGCGCTGCTGCTCGAAGGCGTCCTGCAAGCGCGCCAGCAGATCGTTGAGTGCCGCCACCAGGGGCTGCGCCTCCACCGGCAGGCGCTCGAGCGCCAGGGGCGTCAGGGCATCGGCCGTGGTGGTCTGCCGCCGCGCCAGCTGGCGTCCAAGGTCATCCAGCGGCCGCAACGCACGCCCGACGATCCACCAGAGCACAGCCGCCGCCAGCGGCATCAGCAACAGCAGCGGCGCCAGGATGCGCAGCGTCAGCTGCAGCGCCAGCGCGCGGCGCAGCGCCAGCGGCTGCGCCACTTGAATGGTCTGCACTTCATTGGGCAGCGCAAACACGCGCCACTGCTGCCCCACGTGCTCCAAGCTGCGAAAGCCCTCGTCCTGCACCGGCGGCAGCGGCGCCACGTCGCGCGAGCGGTAGGGCTGCGGGCGGCGCGCGTCGTCCACCTGCACCAGCAGGCGCTGCTCGGGGCGTTGTGCCGAGCGCTCGATGCGCTCGATGTCCAGGCGCGCGTGGTCGCGCAGTGACAGCGCCACCTGGCGCAGTTCCTCGTCCAGCAACAGGTCGATCTGGGTGCGCGCGCTGGCATAGGTCAGCACACCGCCCACCAGCGCCACCGCAGCGAGCAGCGCGAGCAGGGCGACCAGCAGCCAGCGGCGGATCGAATGCACTAGCGCTGTTCCGTGCCGTCGGCCGCCAGCGTGTAGCCCACGCCGCGCACGTTGCGGACCACACCGTCGCCAAGCTTGCGGCGCAGGTGGTGAATGTGCACCTCCACCGCGTTGCTGCCCACCGAGTCGTTCCAGCCATACAGCCGCTCTTCGAGCTGGGCGCGCGACAGCACAGCGCCCGGCCGCTCCAGCAGCGCATGCAGCAGTGCAAATTCGCGCGCCGACAGCGCCAGTGGCGCATCGTCGAGCCACGCGGTATGCGCCGCCGGATCGATCTTGACGCGCCCGTGCACCAGCACCGGGTCGGCACGGCCGGCAGCACGCCGCAGCAGGGCTCGCACACGCGCGAGCAATTCATCGAGATCAAACGGCTTGACCAGATAGTCGTCGGCCCCGGCATCGAGCCCGGCCACGCGATCGCTCACCGCATCACGCGCGGTCATGAGGAGCACCGGCAGCTTGCTGCCGTGTGCCCGCAGTTCGCGCAGCACCGTGAGGCCATCGCGCCCCGGCAGGCCGATATCGAGCACCAGCAACGCATAGGGCGTGGCGGAGGCGAGGGCAGTGGCGCCGGACGCGCCGTCCTGCACCCAGTCCACCGCGTCGCCGGTCGCACGCAGCCCCTCGGCGACGGCGGCGCCGATCATCGGATCGTCTTCGACGAGCAGGATGCGCATGGATGTCTGGATGCGATGGTCGTGCGGTTCAGCGGTCGCACGGCGCCACAGCAAGAGTGTGGCGTGATGCCGCGAGAGAACGTGCGCTAGGCGGAGGATAAGGAATCGGCGCCGCGGCGGGGGTCGCAGGCAAGATCGCGACATCGGGTAACGTCCGCGCCTGCCCAAGAATCTTCCACAGCGCCTGCCGACAACAAAATGAAACTGTTGCCCGTTCTTGCGCTCACGCTCATCATCGGCCCGATCCTGTTGCTGGGTGCCGGCCTGCTTGGCCTGCTCAAGGGCACCATGCCGGATGATCTCGGGGTCAAGGAGGGCAAGCTCAAGCCGCCCTCGCGCACGGCCAACTCGGTGAGCAGCCAGGCCGAGTTGCACGACTGGGACGGCGCACGCTCCGCCCGCATCGAGCCATTGAAAGTCAACGGCAGCGGCCCCAACGCCGCGGCCGAGACGCTGACCCGCATCGGCGCCATCGCCATGAAACTGCCCGGCGCCCGCATCATGGTCTCGTCGCCCGACTACCTGTACGTGCAGTTCACAACGCGCTGGCTGCGCTTTGTCGATGATGTCGAGTTCTACGCGCCGCCCGGCGCTAACGTCGTCCACGTGCGCTCAGCTTCGCGCATCGGACGCAAGGACTTCGGTGTCAATCGGGCGCGTGTTGAAGCAATCCGCGCGGCGCTGACGGCACAGCCCTGATTCCTGCTACTTGCACCTACGGCCGGTGATCCCGGTCACTTGACCTATCCCTTGTTCCACCGTCCGCCCATGCAAACGCGCAGTTTGGCTCACTTCACGAGAGTGTTCATGCAAAGACTTGCCCTGCCCGCCGTGCCGCTCCCAGCCACCTGCCTTGCCCTGGCCGCCACCCTTGCGCTGGCAGCCTGCCAAACGCCTCCCTCGCCACCCTCGCCTGCCGGCGCGAGCGCGGTGATGACGGCGCCCGCGGCGTTGACGATGACCGGCGTGCCGCCGGTGCCGGCCAGCCTGCCCGCCCGCGTCGGCCGCTACACCGAGTTTCGTGGGGCCGGCCTGGCGGACATGACGCCCGACGGCAAGCGCTTGCTGGTGGTGTGGCGGGCCGGCGCGTCCGGTGCGGAGCGCTCACAACTGCATCTGGCCAGCGCGCCCGGCCAAGCGCTGCAGCAGGTGACCGCGGCCAACGAGCCAGTGCGCGGCGGCGACTTTCTGCCGAGCGATGCCAACATCATCGTGTTCGAGCGCGACCGCGGCGGCAACGAGGCCACGCAGGTATTCCGGCGCGATCTCGCCACCGGCGAGGAAACGGCGCTCACCGAGTCGGGCCAGCGCTGCGACGCAGGCACCTTCAACCGCGCGGGCACGGCGGTGGTGATCACCTGCGCCAAGGTCGACTCTGCCGCGCAACGTGCAGGCGGTGCGAGCAACACGATGTCCGTCGTGGAGATCAAGACGGGCAAGGTGCTGGCGCGCTTCGACCTGCCGGGGACTGGGTGGTGGGCCGGCGATATGACGCCGGATGACCGCAGCCTGCTGGTGAACCGCTACATCTCGGCCAGCGAGGCCGAGGTCTGGCAGGTTGAGCTGGCCAGCGGCCAGCGCAGCCGCCTGCTGCCGCGCGAGGGCGACCCGCGTGCGCTGTATCTGGCCAGCGCGATGCACGGCGACGGCAAGCGTTTCACCGTCATCACCGATCGTTTTGGCGAGTTCCGGCAGGCCTTTCGTTATGACCCGCAGTCGCGCCAGTTCGATCCGATCACGGCCAGCGTGCCGTGGGACGTGAGCGGCGGCGCGGTGTCGCGCGATCGCAAGCGCGCGGTGTTCGTGACCAACGAAGCCGGCGTTGGCGTGGCGCGCCTGTACGACCTGGAGACCCTCAAGCCCCTGCCCTTGCCTCTGCCCAAGGGGACCAACGTCGCCAGCGTGCGTCTGTCGGCTGACGGCAGCCGCATGGCCTTTGCCACGGTGTCGCCCTCCGCGCCTTCGGAACTGCGTGTCCTCGACCTTGCGGCACCTGCGGCACAAGTCGCTGCCGGCAGCCCAGGCGCGCTGGGAACGCTCTGGGTCGCTGCCGACACGTCCGGCCTCGACACCAGCGGCTTCTCGCCGATGGAGCAGATCGAGTGGAAGAGCTTTGATGGCCGCATCATCACGGGCCTCATCCAGCGGCCGCCGAAGAAGTTCAGCGGCAAGCGCCCGGTGCTGATTGACATCCACGGCGGCCCCGAGGCGCAGGCGACCGTCGGTTTCAACGGCCGCTACAACTACATTGTCAATGAACTGGGCATCGCCTTCATCGAGCCCAATGTGCGCGGCTCGACCGGCTTCGGCAAGACGTTCCATCAACTGGACAACGGCAAGCTGCGCGAGGACTCAGTCAAGGACATCGGCGCCCTGCTCGACTGGATTGCGCAGCAGCCCGACCTGGATGCTTCGCGCGTGGTAGTGCAGGGCGGCAGCTACGGCGGCTACATGGCCAACGCGGCGGCAGTGCACTACTCGGATCGCATCCGCGGCGTGCTGCCCACGGTGGGCATTTCCAACTTCGTCACCTTCCTGGAGCGGACAGAGAGCTACCGGCGCGACCTGCGGCGCGTGGAGTACGGCGACGAGCGCGACCCCGCGATGCGCAAGTGGATGGAGGAGACCGCGCCGCTGAACAACGCGCAGAAGATCAAGGTGCCGATGTTCATCATCCACGGCCGCAACGACCCGCGCGTGCCGGTGCAGGAAGCCGAGCAGATTGCACGCACCGTGGCCAAAAATGGCGTGCCGGTGTGGACCATGATCGCCGAGAACGAGGGCCACGGCTTTGCCAAGAAGGAAAACGCGGACTACCTGTTCTACGCGCGCATCCTGTTTCTGGAAAAGCTGCTGCTGCAGCCCTAGC
>JBIIZX010000188.1:0-6676 GCA_044346055.1 Burkholderiaceae bacterium
GCTCCACGCTGGTGCTGGTCACGCACGACCCGAGCGTGGCGGCCCGTTGCGGCCGCCGCATCGAGCTGGCCGCGGGCCGCGTAAAGCACTAACTTCGCATCGCAGCCGTTGCTCTGGGCCGAAAAAGGGGCTCAGCGCGCCTGCCGCAGCGCATTGAGCTCCGTTGCCGCCAACGCGGCCACCTCGCCCGCAACCAGGCCGACGTCGCCCGGGAACCGATCCGCCGCGCGGCCGTGCAGCCACACGGCGCCCAGCACCGCATCCTGCGCCGCGTGGCCCTGCGCGAGCAAGGCGCCGAGCATGCCGGCCAGTACGTCGCCCGTGCCAGCGGTGGCGAGCGCCGGCGTGCCGGTCGGATTGATCCAGTAGCGCGCATCGGGTGCGGCGATCACGCTGCCGGCGCCCTTGAGCACCATCCATGCGTTGAAGCGGCGCGCCAATGCGCGGGTCGCGGCGATGCGATCGCATTGCACGGCGTCCACCGTGGTTTCGAGCAGGCGCGCGGCCTCCAACGGGTGCGGTGTCATCACGCGCGCCGCGTTGGCCGGGCGACGCGCGGCGCGATTGACGGCTGCGATGGCGGCAATCAGGTTCAGCGCATCGGCATCGAGCACCACCGGGCAGTCAGCAGTGAGTGCCGCTTCCACGGCAGCGCGTGCCGCGGCATCGGTGCCCAGCCCGCAGCCGACGACGATCGCCTGCATGGCGCGCAACAGCGCCGTATCCAGCCCTGAGCGGAACATGAGTTCCGGCTGCATCGGATCGACGCGCAGGTCGGGCGCGCCGATGCAGTCGACATACACGCGACCGGCACCGAGTCGCAACGCCGCGCGGCCAGCGAGCAGGGCGGCACCGACCATGCCCGTGTTGCCGCCGACGATAGCGACGTTGCCAAAGCTGCCCTTGTGGCTGCTGCGCGCGCGCGGAGCATGCAGTGCCGGGAAGGACGCGGGTGAGTTGAGCGCGCCTGCGCCAACGGCATCACTGTTGTCGGTTGCGGCGGCGTGTACGTCCAAGGTATCGAGCACCACCTCGCCGCAGGCGTCGATGCCATCGCCGGTGTACAGCCCCGGCTTGGCGGCGAGAAAGGTGAGAGTGGCATCGGCCGCGACTCCTTCGACATTGCCGACCCAGCTGCCGGTGTCGGCATCGAGCCCACTGGGGACATCGAGCGCAATGACGAGCGCGCCGCGCCCTCGGCAGGCGCGCAGCCAGGCCGCCGCTTGCGTGTACGCGCCGTCGAGCGGTCGCTGCAGGCCAATGCCGAACAAGGCGTCGATCGCGAGGTCGACCGGCGCGTCATCCAGTTGGTCGGCTGGCGCGCCGTGTCGCGTGGTCCAGTCCTGTGCTGCCGCGATTGCATCGGTCGCCCTGGCCGCTGCCAGCGCCACGCAACGCACCCGATGCCCCAGGCGCGCAAGCTCGCTGGCGCACACGTAGCCGTCGCCGCCGTTGTTGCCTGGCCCGCACAGCACCGCCACCTGCAGTGTCTGTTGACCGTAGCGGGCGTGAATCCATGCAGCCGCACCTTGTCCGGCGCGCTGCATCAGTGCGCCGGGCGCAAGATCGCTCGCCGCAGCTTGTTCCAGGGCGCGCAACTGCGAAACGGTGAGAAGCGGCGTGACCATCGGGCCGACGCTACACCTCAGACGCGACGGGCGCTACCGACGCGGTCGCGTCTGCTGCCGGGCTCGCGTCTTCAGTTGGCTGAATAGCGCGCCAGCGTCAAGCCATCGAGATCGATGGCCGGCGTCTGGTCGCTGATCACATCGGCCACCACTTGCCCGGAACCGCAGGCCATGGCCCAGCCGGTGGAGCCGTGACCGAGGTTCAGGAACAGGTTGGGCAATCGCGTGGCGCCGAGCAGGGGCGGGCCGTCGGGCAGCATGGGACGTGCACCGACCCAGTACTGCGCGCTGCTCCAGGAGGCGGCGGCGGGAAACCAGTCCTGCGCCACCTTCATCAAGGTCCGCAGGGACGCGTTGCGCAGCGTCAGCGCGCGGCCGCCGATCTCGGCCGTGCCGGCGATGCGTAGCCGCTTGCCCATCCGCGTGACCGCGACCTTGTAGGTCTCATCCATCACTGAAAGCAGCGGCGCGTGCTCGTGGCGCGTGATCTGCACCGTGGCCGAATACCCCTTGACCGGATACAGCGGCACATCGATGCCGACCCCTTGCAGCAGCGGCGCGCTGTCGCAACCGGCTGCCACCACATAGGCGTCGGCCTGCAGCGGTCCCACGGCCGTGTGCACTGCTTCAATGCGCCCGCCGCTGACGGACAGGCCAGTGGCGCTGAGGCCAAAGCGGAAGCTGACCCCG
Source organism: Burkholderiaceae bacterium (assembly GCA_044346055.1). Lineage (GTDB taxonomy): Bacteria > Pseudomonadota > Gammaproteobacteria > Burkholderiales > Burkholderiaceae_F > JALHMQ01. The sequence goes on from JBIIZX010000188.1 coordinate 2,319, forward strand.
TCGCCTTCGCAAACCTCCTTGAGCTTGCGGGCGAAGTAGGCGCAGTTGCCGCTTTCATCATCGGGCAGGTAGATGCCACCAGATAGCGCAGCGCCTTCGGCAAGCGCGGGCTCGAGTTGGCGGCATTCGGCCGGCGTAAGCAGTCGAAAGCTCACGCCCAGGTCTTGCAGCACCTTGCGCGCCGGGGCATGACGGTCGAGTTCTTGCTGCGTGCGAAACAGCTGCAGATAGCCGCGCGCCTGTTCGTAGTCCATAGCGTGGCGCGCGGCCACTTCGTGCAGCAGTTCGCGGCTGTAGCTGGCCAGGCGCTGCATGCGCGCCTTGTTGCGGGCAAAGCGTTCGACGTCGCACTCGCGGTACCACTGCCGCAGCCAGCGCCACAGGGCAGGATCGCTGGTGGGGCGAAAGACGACGGCGGCGTCACGCCGGAACAGTTGCGCCAGGACTTTCTTTGGCATGCCCGGCTGGGACCAGGGCGCCACGTAGGACGGGGCGATCACGCCTGCGTTGGCAAAGCTTGCCTCCTGCGCGACGCCGGCATTGCGCTCGACAACCGTGACCTCCAGGCCGCGCTGGCGCAGGCAGTACGCGGTGGTGACGCCGATGATTCCGCCACCAATGACCAGGACCCGCATGTGAAACCGCACCTCTTATGCAACGGGCGCGGATTCTAGAGGGGATTACATGCGCATCTGCGAAGGAAGGTAGGTCACCAGCGAGGGAACGAAGTAAATCAGCAACACTGCGACCGTCATCATCACAAAGTAGGGAAAAGCGGCGCGCGCGATGTAGTTGATCTGGTGTGGGGTCATGCCCTGCAGGACGAACAGGTTGAAGCCCACCGGCGGGGTGATCTGTGCCATTTCGACCACCAGGACAATGAAGATGCCGAACCAGAGCAGGTCGATGTTGGCCGCCTGCAATGTGGGCAGCAGCACCGCCATGGTCAGCACCACCATGCTGATGCCGTCGAGAAAGCAGCCCAGCACGATGTAGAACACCATGAGGATCATGATCAGCGCAAACGGCGAAAGGTTGAGGCTGCTGATGGTCTCGGCCAGGTGTCGTGGCAGGCCGATGAAGCCCATGGATAGCGACAGGAACGACGAGCCCGCCAGAATCAGCGCGATCATGCAGTACAGGCGCGTGGCACCCATGAGCGAGTCCCAGAAGGCCTTCCAGCTCAAGGTGCGCTGGGCAGTGGCGAGTATCAGCGAGCCCAGCACGCCGAGCGAGGCCGCCTCGGTGGCGGTGGCGATGCCGGCGTAGATCGAGCCGAGCACGGCGATGATGAGCCCGACCACTGGCAACAGGTGGCGCCCCTCGCGCAGCTTGCCCATGAAGCTGAGCTTGATGTCCGGTGCCGGGATCTTGTCCGGGTGGCGCAGCGACCAGGCGATCGTGTAGGCCATGAACAGGCCGGCCAGCAGCAACCCCGGCAGGATCCCCGCGATGAACAGCTTGCCGATGGAGACGTCCGCCGCCACGCCGTAGACGATCATGATGATCGACGGCGGAATCAGCAGCCCGAGTGTGCCGGCGCCGGCAAGCGAGCCCACGGCGATCATTTCCGGATAGCCCCGCTTGCGCAGCTCTGGCAGGGTGATCTTGCCGATCGTGGCGCAGGTCGCAGCCGACGAGCCGGAGACCGCCGCAAAGATGGTGCAGCCGATGATGTTGGTGTGCAGCAGGCGGCCGGGCAGGTTCTGCAGCCAAGGCGCTAGCCCGCGGAACAGGCCTTCGGACAGCCGCGTCTTGAGCAGGATTTCGCCCATCCAGATGAACAGCGGCAGCGCGGTCAGCGTCCAGCTTGAAAGCGAGCCCCACACGGTGAGCGCCAGCGAGTCGCCGGCGATGCGATCGGTGAAAAGCTCCATCGCCATCCAGGCCACGCCGAGGATGGCAACGCCGATCCAGACTCCGGCGCCCAGGAACGCGAAGATGAGGACGATCAGCAGCAGCGCGATCAGAACGTCCATCGTCTACTCCGTGCGCGCCAGCTCGGCATTCTGCTGCGGGGGCAAGTGCCGGTAGCGCAGCACGTAGATGAACTCCTCGATGAACGCGAGCGCCAGCGCCAGCATGCCAAGCGCCATGGACATTTGTGGGATCCACAGCGGTGTTGCGTCCACGTTCTGCGACACATCGTTGTAGGCGTAGGAGCCCCAGGCCAGCCGGCACGAGTAATAGGCGAAATAGGCGGTGAGAAAGCTCGCCACGGCAAGGCAGAAGATCTCCATCCACACACGCGGCGCGCCCTTCAGGCGGCTCAAAAGCAGTGTGACGCGGATGTGATCGCCTCTGCGCAAGGTGTGCGCAAGCGCGAAGAACGAGCCGGCTGCGAGGAAGTAGCCGGCATAGGCGTCATAGCCGTCAATGGTGAAGTTGACGAGCCGCCCGAAGATCGAGATCACCTGGATGAGCAGCGTCAGCAGGATGAACACGGCGCCGAAGGCGCCGAAAGCGTTGTAAAGCGGGTCCAGACGGGTTTTCATCAGCGCTTCATCTCAGCAAGCCGCGGTGGTCGGCAACGAACAGGCGGCATTGGGTTGCTGGCAACAAACCGGACTCGACACCGTGGCTTCAACAACGTCTCAGCAAGAAAAAGGCCCCCGGGGCGCGGGGGCCTTGCCTGGGACGCCTACTTCTTGGCGGCCGATGCCGGCTTCTTGCTGTAGGCGTCGATGATCTCCTTGCCATCCGCCCCGGCCTGCTTGAGCCAGTCGGCGAGCATCTCATCGCCGATCTTCTTCATGTCGCCCATGAGCTGCGAGCTCGGCTTGACAACGGTCATCTTGTTCTTGGTGAGCGTGTCCAACGACTCCTGCGTATAGCCGCGCATGCGGTCCCAGCCCTTCTTCTCAGCTTCCTGCGCCAGCTTGACGACGGTGTCCTGGGTCGCCTTGTCGAGCTTGTCGAACTCCTTCTTGTTCACGACGAGCATGTTCTTGGGCAGCCACGCGTCGACCGTGTGAAAGTGGGTCAGGCTCTCCCACACCTTGCTGTCAACGCCGGTGGCGCCGGAGGACATGAACGAGTCCACCACGCCGGTACTCAGCGCCTGCGACAACTCCGCTGCCTGGATGGTCAGCGGCGTGGCGCCCACCACCTGGGCGATCTTGGTCGTGGCCGGGTTGTAGGCGCGCCATTTCAGGCCCTTCATGTCGGCCGCCGAGCGCAGTTCCTTCTTGGCGTAGATGCCCTGGGGCGGCCACGCCACCGCATACAGCAGCTTGACGCCGCGCTTGTCCAGCGCGCGCTCGAGCACGGGCTTTTGCGCCTGGTAAAGACGCCATGAATCATCGAAGCCCGTGGCCAGGAACGGCAGCGAGTCGAGACCGAAGATCGGGTTCTGGTTGACGAGCAGGCTCATCAGGATCTCGCCCATCTGCGCCTGGCCGCTTTCCACCGACCGCATGATCTCCGGCGCGCGGAACAGCGAGCCATTGGGATGCACGACGATCTTCAGCTTGCCCTTGGTCTCGAACTCGATGTCCTTGGCGAGTTGCTGCAGCGTGACAGTGTGCGGATTGCTGACCGGGTAGCCGGTGGGCATGTCCCATTTGGTCTGCGCCTGGGCGCTGGCGGCAAATGCGCCGCCGACGATGCCGGCCAACAGGCCGGCGACAAGGTGCTTTGCGAATCTCATCCGTGGATCTCCTCGAAGTGGCTTGGGCCGCAGCGGACCCGGCGAAGCTGGCTGGATTTGGTGCTGTGCGTCGCGCTGTTGATCGTTCTGTGGATCGTGAAAGCACGTTGCGCCAACTTGAAAAGCTAGAGCAGTGTCTCTAGCATGTCAAGAAATTGTCGATAATTTGTCGACAAAGTTTCGCCGCGAGTTTTCTCGCCGGTCAGGCCCGGCAGCCATGGGAGGCACTGTGCCGCAGGCCCGAGCAAAGACAAGTGTGCGCAGCCGCTCCGCAGCGGCTGGCGTGGCAAAGCCGCCACGCACAAAGGCCGGGCGCGGGGCGAAGTCGGCTACCACTGCAGCCGCGACCGTACCGCCCACGCTCGGCGGCCTCCAGCCCGTCGTGCCGCGCCTGTTTGTGTCCTCCTCGAATCTGGTGTCGCCGCGCAGCCAGGAGCTTTCGGAGTTCGAGTTCGGCCTGATCCTGGTGTCCAATGCCTTTCACCGCTGGGTCGTGCGCTGCATGGCCGGCGCCGGCATGATGGACCTCACGCCGCTCGAGGTGCTGCTGCTACATCACGTCAACCACCGCGCGCGCGAGAAAAAGCTCGGCGACATCTGCTTCATGCTCAACATGGAGGACACGCACGTGGTGGCCTATGCGCTGAAGAAGCTGGTCGGTCTGGGCCTGGTGCAGAGCGAAAAGCGGGGCAAGGAGGTGCTGTTTTCC
>JBIIZX010000189.1:0-6671 GCA_044346055.1 Burkholderiaceae bacterium
ACTTTGGCATCGGCGATCCTCGGTTGTCTGCAGGCCTCGTTCTCCTCTGACAACGCGCGTAAGCACGTGGCCGCTGACCTCATACTGGTGAAATATCCGGGTTAGAGCGCCGATGGCTGAACGACGCCTACAAGAGTGGGGATGTGGTTCGCCGAACTGTCCAAGTACGGCAGCTTCCCGCGGGCAGGACGATGATGAGCATGGTCACTGAAAGTTCATCGGGGAAGGCGTTCGTGCTCCGCTACGCAATCTTCGACTCCGTAAATCAGGCGCGAGTTGATGTTTTCGGTGCAGGCTCCGCCCTGGTCGCAGCAGAGCGTTATGACCCTTTGGTTGCCGCGACCCGGAGCGTTGGACCGACTACATTTCGATAGCGCGGTCTTGCATCGCTCGCGACCTGATTTAGATGCGGTCGTGTATCGGTTGCCGAGGTTGATCAGGTCGTCGTCGTACGACCTACGCTATCTGGATCGTCTTGCGGTAGCCGGTGTGGCCGATACAGCACATGCCGCTCCAGCGGATGGCCAGGCAGGCGCGGATGGTTGAAGTCCTCGGCGGGGTTGTGCTGCATGCCCAGGCGCTCCATCACGCGCCGTGAGCGCAGGTTGGCCACCGTTGTGAACGACACGATCTCTGGCAGCCGCAACTCATCGAATCCGTGTGCAAGGGCGAGCCTTGCACCTTCGGTCGCGTAGCCCTTGCCCCAGGCCCAGCGCGCCAGCCGCCAACCGATCTCCACGCAGGGGGTGAAGTGTGCTTCGAAGCCGGGCGACGACAGTCCGATGAAGCCCGCACAGCGCTGGTCGATCTGCATGCACCAATGGCCCCAGCCCTGCTGAGCGAGCCGGTCCTGCATGCGCTGCATCATCGCCGCGGCCTCCTCACGCGACAAGGCCGCGGGCAGGAACTCCATTACGGCCGGGTCGGCATTCAGCGCGGCGAACTCATCGAGGTCCGCTGGCTGCCACGGGCGCAGCAGCACGCGTGGTCCGCGCAGCAGCGCGACGTCGGTCATACGATGAGCCCCACCAGCGCGGCCGTCAGGCACGTGGTGAGCAGGCCCGCCAGCACCGACTTCAGGCCCAGTTCGCCAAGCTCGGCGCGCCGCTCGGCCGGCAGCATCGCGTTCATGCCGCCCAGCATGATGCCCAGGCTGCCAAAGTTGGCGAAGCCGCACAGCGCATAGGTCAGCAGCAAGCGGCTTCGGTCGGACAGCGCCCCCGGCGGCAGCGCCGCCAGGTCCAGATAGGCAAGGAACTCGTTGAGCACCGTCTTCTTGCCCAGCAGGGCACCGGCGACGGCTGTCTCGCTCCACGGCACGCCAATCAGCCAGGCCAGGGGTGCGAACACCCAGCCCAGCACGCGCTCCAGTGACAGCGGCGCGCCGGCGACGGCGGGCAAGGCGCCAAGGGCCGCATTGACCAGTGCCACAAGCGCCACGAACACGAGCAGCATGGCGACGATCTGGATCAGCAACTGCACGCCTTCGCTGGTGCCGCGCGTGATGGCCGCGATGCTGCTCGCATCCTCGCGCGGCAGGTCGATGGCGCGGTCATTGGTCATCGCGCCCGGCACCATCAGCGCCGCCACTGCCAGTGCGAGCGGGGTGGCGACGAACGATGCGACCAGCAAGTGGGCGAAGGCGTCGGGCAGCCGCGGTCCGAGGATCGCCGCATAAAGAAAGAGTACGGTGCCTGCAATGGTTGCCATGCCGCAGTTCATGACCATGAACAACTCCCCGCGCGACAGCCGTGCGAGGTAGGGCTTGACGACCAATGGCGCCTCGACCATGCCCACGAACACATTGGCCGCGGCCGAGACGCCCACCGTGCCGCCAATGCCCATGACCCGCTGCAGCACTGCGGCGAAGCCACGCACGACCAGCGGCAGCACGCGCCAATGAAACAGCAGCGCCGACAACGCAGCGATGACCAGCACCAGGGGCAGGGCGCGAAACGCCAGCACGAAGCTCGCGCCCGGCGTGACTTCCGCAAACGGCAGCGGCGCGCCACCGAGGAAGCCAAAGACAAAGGATGAGCCAGCGCGGGTGGCAGCCTCCAGTGCATTGGCGCCGCTATTGAGTAGCGCCATCGCCGCCTGCACCGGCGGAAGCTTGAGCAGGGTGAGTGCGAGCAGCAGCGCGAACACCACACCGCTCGCCACGGTCTTCCACGCAATCGCCCGGCGGTTTTCGGACAGCAGCCAGCATAGGGCCAGCAGTGCGGCGCTGCCTAGCAGCTGGTGCAGGATCTGCATCGTGTGTGTAACTGCCTCTGGATGAATACGTGGCGGTGCGAACGGCGACGGACTGTGCAGCATTGCGTCGACGCCGGCAAGCACCGTCGAATCGCCAATTGCCTTCTGCCAAGCAACCGGCATTAGGGCTGCCGCTCCAGCGCAGCAGCGGCGCCAGCGTCTACGATCGACAGTTCGCACCGGACTTGCTCCGAACTTCGCTGCATGAACCTCGCCACATGAACTGCTTCGCATGAACCTCGCCGACTTTGCCGCCGAATTGCGCCTGCCGTTTGAACGACAGCGCGCTGCCTTTGCCGCCCAGCCTTATCCGGACTGGGTGACGCGCCGCGACCGACTGCAGCGCCTGCAGCAGCTGCTGCTCGACAACGAAGCGGTCTTGATCGCCGCTATTGACAGCGACTTCGGCGGCCGGCCGGCGGCAGAGACCCAGATCGCCGAGATCTTCCCCAGCCTGCAGGAGATCAAACACGCGCTGGCGCATGGTGAGCGCTGGATGAAGGTGCGCGAAGTCGGCGTATCAAAGTGGTTCCTGCCCGCGCGGGCCCAGGTGCTGCCGCAGCCGCTCGGCGTGGTCGGTGTGCTCGCGCCTTGGAACTACCCGCTGTATCTGTCGATTGCGCCGATGGTGGCCGCCGTTGCCGCCGGCAATCGCGTGCTACTCAAGCCGTCGGAGTTCACGCCGGCCTTTGGTGAACTGCTCGCGCGCCTGCTGGCCGAGCGCTTTGCGCCGGAGGAAGTGACTGCCGTTCTCGGTGGCGCCGAGGTCGCGGCGAGCTTCAGTGCGCTGCCGTTTGATCACCTGTTCTTCACGGGATCAACGGCGGTGGGGCGCAAGGTGATGGCGGCGGCCGCAGCCAATCTCACGCCGGTGACGCTGGAGCTCGGCGGTAAGAGTCCGACGGTCATCACGCCCGGGTATCCGCTGGCGCATGCGGTGCAACGCATCCTGGCGGGCAAGCTGCTCAATGCTGGCCAGACCTGCATTGCACCCGACTACGTGCTGCTGCCGCGCGATTCGGTCGAGGCCTTTGTCATCGAGGCACGCCGGCAGGCGCAGCACATGGTGCCGCAGGGGCTTGCGAGCGCGGCCTACTGCAGTGTGGTCAATGCGCGTCAGTACGACCGCTTGCAGCGCAACCTTGGGCAGGCCAGGGTCGCAGGCGCGCGCGTCGAGCCGCTGTTTGACGGAACACAGCAGGACGATGCAGGCCACCGTCTGGCCCCGCAGCTCGTCATTGATCCGCCGGTCACGCTCGAGCTGATGCAGGACGAGATCTTCGGCCCCTTGCTGCCGCTGCTGCCGTATGACCGGCTGGACGAGGCACTGCAGTTCATCCGCGCCCGTCCTCGACCCCTGGCGCTTTACTGGTTCGATCACGACACCGCGCGCACCGAGCAGATGCTGCGCGCCACGCACGCTGGCGGCGTTTCCGTGAACGAGACCATCCTGCATGTGGCGCAGGACACGCTGCCCTTTGGCGGCATCGGCCCCTCGGGCATGGGGCACTATCACGGGCGGTGGGGCTTCGAGACCTTTAGCAAGCTGAAACCCGTGTTCCGGCAGGCGCGGTTCAATGGGGTGGGGCTGTTCACGCCGCCGTACAGACCGCTGACCTTCAAGCTGTTGCAGCTGATGAAGCGCTGGTAGCTGCTGCGCCGGTCAGGACCATCAGGCTGTTGAAATGCGTAGCGAGCGGGCCAGTGTGCGAGAGGATGTACGCCGAGCAGTGCAGCGCAAACGCTGGCCTGCGCAGTCGCTTTTGAACACTCTGCTAAAGCAGCCGCAGCGGAATGACGTCGACCAGCGCGCCGGCCGCTGTCTGCGGTGCGGGGCCGATGGCCACGAGAGCATCGGCCTCGACCACTGTGCGCAGCATGGCCGAGCCCTGATCGGTGAGTAGTTCAACCAGCGTCTGTCCCTCACGCACGACGAATCTGCCGCGCCGATAGTCAATGCGGCCACCGCGCGTTTGCGCTGCGGTGGCAAGCGGCAGTTGCAGGCGCGGCAGCGGTGCGGGCGTCGCACCGGCGAGATGGCGCAGCACGGGCTGCGCGATCAGGTGAAACATCACGAACGCTGCTACTGCATTGCCCGGCAGCCCCAGCAGCACGAGGCGCCGGTCGGCACGCTCGATCAGTGCATGCGCAATGCCGCGCCCTGGGCGGATCTGCAGCGGCAGAAACTGCACGCTTGCGGCCTGCCGCACCACGTCGGCATCGCCTTGCGCGGCGCCGCCGCTGATAACGAGCGCATCGAGGCCAAGCGCAAGTGCGCGCTCGATGAGCGCTGCAAAGGCCGCCTTGTCGTCCGGACAGATGCCGAGGTCCGTGCTGTCGATGCCAGCGTCTTGCCTCAGGGTCGCGAGCAACAGCGGCCGGTTGGCGTCGTAGCTGGCGGCGGCTGACAGCGCCGTCGGCGGATCGGCCAGTTCGTCGCCGGTGGAGGCCACGCCGATACGCAAGCGGCGCTGCACGCGCACAGTGCTGGCGCCACTGCCTGCCGCCAGCCCGATCTCCGCGGGGCCGAGCAGGCGGCCGACGGTGAGCACGGCAGCACCGCGCTGCACATGCTCGCCACGACGACGGACGTTGGCGCCGGGTAGCGGTGTTCGCAGCACTTGCACCCCCGCCGCACTGCGCGCGGTGTCTTCCAGCATCACCACGGTATCGGCGCCCGCTGGCAGCGGCGCGCCGGTCATGATGCGCACGCACTCGCCCGGTTGCACGGCACCGGCAAAGCCGTGCCCGGCATAGCTGTGCCCAACCTCGCGCAAGGCATCACCGCTAAGGTCGGCGGCGCGCAACGCGTATCCGTCCATCGCCGAGTTGTCGAAGGCCGGCAGATCGACCGCAGCCACCACAGGCTGCGCCAGCACGCGGCCACTGGCCTGCGCCAGGCGGATATCTTCCGTGCCGCTGATCGGTGCGAACGCGGTGCGCAGGTGCGCCAGTGCCGCGTCGATGGTGAACTCGTTCACCGCGTGACCCCAAGCGCCGCGAGGTCGGCCGGCCCGTTGATATTGGCAAGCTCGCCGGCAGCAAACGGCACCGCGACTGATTGCAGCGCCGCGTACATGGCGCCGATGCGGCGCTCGCCGGCGTCGAACAGCTCCCTGATGCTTGCCGCAGAGCTGCGATGAAGCAGGCAGACGAGTGCATGGCGGCCATCAGCAGTCGCATGCGCTGCGGGCGCAGTGCCAAGCGCCGATGCCAGGCGCGCCACCGTGTCAGCCGGCAGTTGTGGCAGATCGCAAGGCACGATGGCGAGCCAGGGCGAGTCGGTGTGCGCAAAGCCAGCGCAGATGCCTGCGAGCGGACCGGCGTACTGCTGCCCTGGTGCGTCGCTCACGACGGTGGCCCAGCGCGCGAACACGTCCTGATTGCGGTTGGCACTGATGAGGAGTTTGCCGACCTGCGGCTGCAGCCGGTTGAGGGCATGCAGGGCCAGTGGCGTGCCGCGCCACTCGACGAGCCCCTTGTCGCTACCATCGAAGCGCGCTCCGCGACCGCCGGCGAGGACCAGGCCCGTGATGTCCTGCTGCTGGGGTGGCTCAGTTGAAAGGCCAGTGCGTGGCAGATCAGCCACCGATGTAGGACATCTCGATCTTCTTGGCGCGCACGGTCGCCTCGCTGCGCAACTCCGAGTAGCGGTCGGCGCGATGGCGCCAGATCTGACCGAGCACCGTGGACAGCTGTGCATCACTGGCGCCATTGCGCATCAGCGCGCGCAGATCGTGGCCGCCCTGCGCAAACAGGCACAGGTACAGCTTGCCCTCGGTGGACAGGCGCGCGCGCACGCAATCGCGGCAAAAAGCCTGCGTGACGCTCGAGATCACGCCCACTTCGCCGCTGCCGTCGGCATAGCGCCAGCGCTCCGCGACTTCGCCCGGATAGCTCGCCTCCAGCGCTGCCACACCAAATGCCGCGTCCAGCCGGTTGATCACTTCGGCCGAGGGCACCACGTCGTCCATGCGCCAGCCGTTGGTCGAGCCCACGTCCATGAACTCGATGAAGCGCAGGATGTGACCGCTGCCCTTGAAGTGACGTGCCAGCGGCACGATCTCCTGATCGTTGACTTCACGCTTGACGACCATGTTGATCTTGATCGGCGTCAGTCCGGCCGCAGCGGCTGCGTCGATGCCTTCCATCACATCAGTCAATGCAAAGTCGACATCATTCATGCGCTTGAATACGGCATCATCGAGCGCGTCCAGTGACACCGTCACGCGCTTGAGACCCGCATCCCCCAGGCTGCGTGCCTTGCGCGCGAGGATCGAGCCATTGGTGGTCAGGGTCAGGTCGAGCGGCTGGCCGTCGCGCGTCGTCAGCCGCGCCAGCATTTCAATCAGCCGCTCGATGTTCCGCCGCAGCAGCGGTTCGCCACCCGTGAGGCGGATCTTCTGCACGCCGTG
>JBIIZX010000004.1:0-23366 GCA_044346055.1 Burkholderiaceae bacterium
CCGGGCTAGGTGCGCTGCTGCAGGCAAGGCGGGTCCCTGTCAAGGCAGCGCAACGACGAGTGCGGGCGCGCATTTTGAGAACCGCGAGGATCACCCTCCGGGCCGGCCCTTGGCGGGGCGCGCAGCGTCGTTGCGCCCCGGCCAATGGTCTCGCTCATGTGTCCAATGAGACGCCTAGCTGCTCCCCCCGCCAAGGGCCGGCGCATGCGCGAGCCAAGCGTTAACAGGGCCTAGCGCGTTCCGGTGCGCGGCAGCGCTTCAGGCGGAATGGCGAGATTGGGCGCCCGCTCGCGCAGCGCCTTCAGCGCCGCGTCGGCCTCGGCATCGCGGCCGGCGCGGCGCAGTTCAACGATGCGGGTGATCGACCGAGCAGCTTCCTCGGCGCTCAGCGCGGCAGGCGCAGCCCCATCGCCAACCGGTGCCGTCCGCTGCACTGGGCGGGCCTTGACCTGCTGCTCGGCCGGCACCGCCGTCGCCCCCGGTACCGCCCTGCGCTCGCTCGTCATGTCATTGCTCCCGGCCGTGGGGGGTGGAGACGAAGGAAATGCGGATGGGGATGCGGACGCAGGTGGGGCCGACGGTGCCGGTGCAGCGGGAGCTGGCGCCGCGCGCTGTGCCGCAACTTGTCTCTCACCTTGTGCCTCATCCTTGCCGCGCTGGGACCGCTGCGCCAGCACCGCGGGCGGCGTGGGGGGCACGGCACGAGACGCCGTGATCGCGCCGTCGGCGGAGGCGAGCTCGTCCCGCCGCGACTCACTTGCCAAAGCGTTGGGCGAAGCACGGGGTGCAGCACCGGATGCAGCATCGGATGCACTGCGCTCAGCCGGGGCAGGCGCAAGGTTGGATGCGCGGGCGGCCGGTGCAGCCGCGGCTGTTGCAAGGGCTGGTGAGCTCGGCGCCGGTGGCGCAGGCAAGGCGGGCTGCGTACGCTGCATCGGCGCAGCCTGTACTGACTCGGTCTGCGCCAGTGGTGCCGGCGCAGATGGCGCGGCGGTTGGCGGCGCACGGCGCTGTTGTTCGTCGCGTTGCTCAGTCTGCTGTGCGATCTGTGGCGCACTCTGAGCCGCACTCGGGGCCGCACTCGGGGCCGCACTCTGGGTCACCGTCGGCGCCGCTGCATTCGACTGTCCCGACGCCGAACGCGCTGCCTCCGGCGCCGCAGCTTCGTTCTTGACCACGGTCTGCGGCAGCGGTTCGTCATAGCGCGAGGCGAGCACCACGGCGAGCAGGCCGACGAGCAGGCTCGCCGCGGCAGCCAGCGGCACGCGCCAGCGCGGCGCGCGAAGGCCGACCGGCTGCGGCCGCGCGTGCACCTGGCGCGCGGCCGCCGCGAGCACGGCGGCCCGCACCGCGGGCGACGGCTGCTCAGTCTCGGCCAGCACCTCGTTGGCGCGCTGGTACTGCTCACGCACCCGCGCTTGCGCAGCTGCATCAGCGGCAGAATCAGCGCCAGCAGCCTCGCTGCCAGTGGCTGGCCTGGCAGGCGGTATGCGATCAGAAGGCCTCGTGGTCATCCGTCCTTCCTCATTGCTATGCGCACTGGTTCACCAAGTTGATGGTTCATGGCTGCGGCCTCACTCGCGCCACTCGGCCAGCAGGCTGCGCAGGCGCACATAGGCATAGCGCAGCCGGCTCTTTGCAGTCTCCGTTCCCACGCCGGTGAGCTGCGCCAGTTCCTCCACGCTCATGCCGGCCTCGGCGTGCAGCAGAAAGGCCTCGCGCTGCGGCGGCGGCAACTGTTGCACGGCATCGGCCAGCGCGCGTGCCTGCGCCTTGCCCAGCGCCTGCACCTCAGGCTGCGCGCTGGCCTCCGCGGGCAGCGTGTCGAGCAGGGATGCATCGGCGCCGTCACCGGACGGGTCGTTGGCCGCCAGGTCGGCATCGAGCGAGACCACCACGCGCTGAGCGCGCCAGTGGTCGATCAGCTTGTTGCGCGCAATGCCATACAGCCAGGTCGAAAACCGCGCGCGCGGCGCGTAGCTGGGCGCGCTGCGCACCACTGCCATCCAGGTCTCCTGCAGCAGTTCCTCGGCCTGCGCCGCGCCGCTCGCACCCAGCGACCGCAGCAGGAAGCGATACACCGGGCGCTCGTGCCGGTCGTACAGGCGGACGAAGGCAGCCGCATCGCCAGCGGCATAGGCGAGCATCAGGGCCGCGTCATCGCCGCGCTCCCTGTCTGCTGCTGCGTCTGCCTGCGCTCGCGGGCTGGCTGCACCGTCATCCATGCCGCCGATTATCGGCGCCGCAGGCTGCGCGTGGGCGAGCGCTGCGGCGCACACCACACGCGTCAACGCAAAGGCGGATCGGGCACAAAGCCCAGCGACCCCGGGAATGCATTGGGCTGGGGCTGCGGGCGCGGCGGCGCTGCGATCACGCCGAGCGCGATCAGGTTCTGCCGGCTGTCGTAGCGGATGGTGATGAATTCATCTGGCCGCGGCTGCGCGCGCACGAACTGCGTGCTGCTGACCTGTGACCACTCGCTGGCGCCGTGGCCGGTGCCCAGGCGCTGCGCATTGGACTGTGCGTCGCGGCGCGTTTCGGCTCGGGATTCGGCTCGAGATTCAGTTCGAGATTCAGCCGGCTGCGCCAGCTCGCCCGCTGCCGACGGGGCGGCAGGCGCGGCAGCGACGGGCGATTGGGCGCGGCCGGCTGCCGTGCCATCGGCACTGCTGCGTTCGTCCTTGCTCTGGGAGACGGCAGGCGTCGGCGTGCGTGGCATCTCGCGAAACAGCGCCACGCCGATCACGCCCACATGGTCGGGGCGCCCGGTGCGCGCTGCGTACGAGTCCGCCAGTCGTGTGAACTCAAAGGCGGCGATGCGGTCCTGGCTCTTGCGCCAGCCGCGCACTTCCCAGCGCTGGCCCGGGCTGAACACATAGCCGTTCTGGTCCCACGCAGCGGTCTCGCCGGTGACGGCATTCACGCCGTCGACCGAAACAACGGCGAGCACGCGCGCGGCGCTGCGATTGCGCACCCCCACCGCGTAGCGCCGGCCTGGCTCGCCCGCGACGTAGCGCTGGCCGCGATGCCAGTAGATCGGCAAGGGCACATTGCTGTCGCGGTCCATGACCTCGATGTCGGCCAGTGCACTGTTGGCACTCCAGTCCGGCGGCGGCGAACTGGCGCAGGCCGTGAGCGGGAGCGTGGCGATGGCGGCCAGCGCAAGCACGCCCAACCGCAGCCGCCTGCGCGCTGGCAGGCCGGGTTGGTGCGTCGGTCGGGAAACGGGGTGCATCGCGTTGTCCTCCTTGTGGGTGGCGATGCAGCTACAAACGGGCGCCGGTGGCGGGCGGGGTTAAAGTTGTGACGGCTGCTGCGCTGACGTCTGTTGCACCGACCTTCTGCCGCCTTGTTGCATTGACTGCTTGTTGGACTGCCTGCTTGTTGGACTGCCTGCTTGTTGGACTGACTGCTGCTTGCACTGACGCTCCTCACTGACCCCGATGCACACCCGCGCCCTCGTCCTGTTTTCCGGCGGCCAGGACTCGACCACCTGCCTGGCCTGGGCGCTGACGCGCTATGCGCATGTGGAGACAATCGCCTTCGACTATGGCCAGCGCCATGCGGTCGAGCTCGAGGTACGGCTGACGGTGCTAGCAAAGTTGCGCGCCGCCTTTACGCACTGGAACGACAAGCTCGGCGCCGACCACCTCGTGACGATGCGCGAGCTGGCGCAACTGTCGGACACCGCGCTCACGCAGGCGGCCGAGATCAAGCTCGGCACCAAGGGCCTGCCCACCACCTTCGTACCGGGGCGCAACCTGCTGTTCTTCACCTACGCCGCGGCAGTGGCGTACCGGCGCGAGTTGCCGGTGCTGGTGGGCGGCATGTGCGAGACCGACATTTCCGGCTACCCCGATTGCCGCGATGACACGCTCAAAGCCATGCAGATCGCGCTGTCGCTCGGCATGGACCAGCGCTTCACGATCGAGACGCCGCTGATGTGGCTGGACAAGGCACAGACCTGGCAACTGGCGCAGACGCTCGGCGGCACTGCGCTGGTCGAACTGATTCGCACCGAGACCCACACCTGCTACCTCGGCGTGCGCGATCAGCGCCACGACTGGGGTATCGGCTGCGGCACCTGCCCGGCATGCGAGTTGCGCGCCAACGGCTGGGCGCGCTGGAAGGCAGCGCAGAACGCCGCACAGGACAGCAGCTTGCCCCACGCCTGATGCGCTACGAACACCTTGTCGAAGTCAACGATCCCCTGGTGCCGCTGCTCACGGTGCTGACCCGCGAGCAGCTGTGGCGCGGGCTGGTGCGGCGCGCCGAGCAGCCGTGGGAGTTCATCCTGGGGCTCAACGGCGCCGTGCTGCATGAGCGCAGCGTCGATGGCGCGCATGAGTGGCTCACGCGCACGCTGGACTTTGGCAACTTCGAGGTGCACGACCGGGTGCGGCTGACGCCGCCGCACGCCACACGCATTGAGACGCGCGGCTCGGCCCAGTTTCCTGCGAGCACGCTGACCATCAGCATCGAGGAGCCGCAGCCACAGGCGCTGTATCTGCGCTTTGTCTATGAGTCGGCCGCGGTGGACGGCCAGGGTGAACTGGACGTGCTGACGGTGCAGCTGCGTAACCAGGCCTACGAGCAGGCCGACATCGACACGCTCGGCCGCATTCGCGAGTTGGTCGACAGCGGGGCGCTGTAGGCGACGGCGGGCAGAAGCAGCAGCAAAGACGGACGACCGGTGAAGCGCGCCGTCAGCGTCGTCAGGCCTGGGGAGTGGCGAGGTCGGGATGCGGCATGACGCAGACGCATGCCGCTTGCCCACGCCCGGTGTGGGCCTCGGGCCAAATCTCCTTTCCACTGCCGGTCACGGTGCTGTCAATGTCGCTTCGAACGTTCTCGCTGCTCTTTGGAATCGTCTTTCTCGCCATCGGCGGACTTGGCTTCGTGCCGGGCTTTTTGCATGCGCACGACAACCCGGCCGTTGCCGTCGGGCGGCCTGGGCCTGCTGTTTGGCCTGTTCCCGGTGAACTGGCTGCACAACCGCGTGCACATCGTCTTTGGCCTGTGGGGACTGGGCGCTGCGCGCAGCCTCGCGGCGGGGCGCACCTATGCCAAGTCAGTCGCGGTGATCTCTGCGCGGTGATCTACGCGCTGCTCACGCTGATGGGCCTCTTGCCATTCCTGAACACCACCTTGGGACTGGTGCCCATCTATGGCAACGACATCCGGCCGCACGCGCTGCTGACTGCGGTGGCGGCCAACTTCGGCTTTGCCTACCGCTCGAACGAATCGCGGGTGCGCGGTGCGACCTGAGCAAGGCTGCGGCTTGCGCTCGGTCGCACGCGCATAGCGCCGGCGGATGCCGGCGCTATGCGCGGGGACAACTGGTGAAGTTGGGTTTAACTGAGGGACCGGCGTTCGCGTATGACCCGCTCGAACGCCAGCCCTCCGACTAGACGGCCTTGAGGTGCGCCTGCGATGGCGAAGCCGTCATGTGCACCTCAAGGAATCACTGCCAGTCCGTGAATCACTGCCAGTCCGCGAGCGAGAAGCCGATGCCGATCGTGTTCTGGTAGTGGTTGTAGTCGATCATGCTCTCGCCGTAGCCGCTGAATACCTGCACATAGCCGCTGACGCGACGCACGAGCGGAAAGCCCCAGGTGGCCTGCACACTGCCCTTGCCTGAACCGGTATTCAGTCGAGCGACGCCCGAGAGCACGTGCTCGCCTTTGCGCCACGACACGATCAAGTCACCATAGCCCAGATACTTGGTGATATCCGGGTTGTCGTCTTCTTCTTCCATTTCGGACAGGCGCAGCCACGGGCGCACCAGCAGCATGAAGTTGCCCTTCTCGACGCCGAACTGCGCGTACACCCGGTTCCAGGAGCGTGACAGCGGGTCGGCACGACCATTGGACTGGTGCACCAGTCCCAGGGTGAACAGACGCCAGCGCCAGCCGCCCCATTCGCGATCCGGGTGCCAGGCCAGCATGAGCTCGGGCTCGTAGTTGGTCTCGCGAAACGGCCGTGAGATGTTGCCGTTATAGACCTGCCACTGGCTTTGCTGCGTGTAGCCGGCCCACATTGACGCGCCAATGCTCTCTGTCCAGTCGACCAGCTTGAACTTGAAACTGATCTGGAATTTGGCCTCGACGGAGTCGAGCGATGCCTCATCGACGCCCGCTTGCTGCGGCGTGAACGGGCGCTCGTTGACTCGGTCCGAGTAACGGATCGGCAGCAAGTAGGTCGGCTTGTGTGGCCGCACGTCGAACAACGTGTCGCCACTGGTGAGTCCAATGGCCCAGCGATCACCCAAGGGCGAGTTGGTCATCGGCTTGGCAGGCACCATCGCCCGATTGGCCTGTTCGCGCTGCACGGCCGGGTCGACCGCGACCGCGGGCTTTGGCACCAGCCGATCAAAGCAGGCCAGTCGATCGGCGGGTATGGTCATGCGCGCGCAGATTTCCAGTTCCATGCGCTCCTGCGCTAACGGCGCGGCGCCGGGCACGCAGGCAAGCAAAAGCGCCGCGAGCGACGCAGATCTAGTGGACATCAGGGGCTCCCCAAGAGTGCGGCGCGGATCGACGACGCTCGCTGCAGCATAAGGGACAACTACGTACGCGGTCGCCGGAGTGCGGCTAGCCAGGCGAGCAGCCACGCGGACCTGCGCCAGTGCGCTTCAAGCGCGACGACCAGCGTGCGAACTGTCGCGGCTAAGCCAGTCGCGCCAGCGTCTTTGCAACACGACGCGCGCGCGCCTCGGTCCTCTCTGCCTTGTTGCCGCCCAACTGCGGGTGCTCGATTGCGCAGGCCATGAGCGCGAAGAACGCCTTGTCGAGCGCCTTGCGGGCGGCTGCCAGCTGTGTGGCGACTGCCTCGCAATCGTGCCCGCCCTCGATCATGGCCTGCACGCCACGCAACTGCCCTTCGACGCGCTTCAGGCGCAACACGAGGGCGCGTTTTGCGCTGTCAGCCGCGTCGCTCATGCACTCCTCACGCAGGTTGGGTGGCCGGCACGCCAAGACGCTTGAGTATCCAGGCCAGCGGGCACAGGTTGGTGAAGCCGTACTGGAACAGGTTGGCGCCGACGAACGCGGTGAACGCGAGCCACCACTGCGAGACGAACAGCGGACTGGCGGGCGCTCCGAGCGCCAGGCTGACGAGGATGAAGCTGCCGGCGAAGATGCGGATCAGGCGATCGATGGTCATGACGAGGCTCCTGGGGATTGGGCGGAGAGTGCATCGGTGCCGGCGTCGCTTGCGGGGGCGACAATCGCGCCTTGCCGGCGATAGTGCGCGACGTAGTACAGGACGGGGATCACGATCAGCGTGAGCGCAGTCGAAACAAGGATTCCGAACAGCAGACTGATGGCCAGCCCGTTGAAAATGGGATCGTCGAGGATGAAAACGGCGCCGAGCATGGCCGCCACGGCCGTCAGCACGATCGGCTTGGCGCGCGCCGCCGCTGCGTCGATCGTGGCCTGCTGCAGGTCCGCACCCTCCGCCAGTCGCTGATGAATGAAGTCCACGAGCAGGATCGAGTTGCGCACGATGATCCCGGCCAGCGCAATCATCCCGATCATCGAGGTCGCCGTGAACTGCGCGCCAAAAAGCACATGTCCGGGCAGCACGCCGATGATGGTCAGCGGAATCGGCGCCATGATGATCAGCGGCGTGAGGTATGAACGGAACTGCGCCACCACCAGCAAATAGATGAGCACCAGACCGACGGCATAAGCAGTCCCCATGTCGCGGAACGTCTCATAGGTGATTTGCCATTCGCCGTCCCATTTGACGCCGAAGCCCGCATAGCGGTCCTGCGGCTGCGCGATCCAGTGCTCCGTGAGCGGCAGCCCGCCTGGCGTGGCGATCCTGGCGATGCCCTCGCGCATGGCGAACATGCCGTACAGCGGCGAGTCGGTCTTGCCCGGCCCACCTGCCACGTCTGCCGTCACATAGACCACCGGCTGCAGGTCCTTGCGATAGATGACGCTTTCCACGGGCAGCCGAACCGGCGTCACCACGTCGGCCAGCGCCACTTCAAAGCTCGCGCCGCGCTCGTCCGTGCCGCGCAGCCGCAGCTTGAGTGCCTCGTCAAGCGTGCCCAGCTTCTCGGGCGCCAGCCCCACGCGCACCGGCACCGCGTACTTGCTCTGCCCGTCGTGCAGCGGCGTCACGTCGGTGCCAGCGAGCGCGAGTTGCGCCGTGCGCACGACCTCGGCCGTGCTGATGCCATAAAGCGCGGCCTTGGCGGCGTCCACCCGCAACACCACACGCGAGGCTTCATCCAGCGTGCTGTCGTCGATGGCAACGATGTCGGGCGTCCCCGCAAAGACCTGCCGCACCTGGCGCGCCAGCCGGATCTGCGCCTCATAGTCCGGCCCGTAGATCTCGGCCACGATGGGGCTTTGCACGGGCGGCCCCGGCGGCACCTCGACCACCTTGAGATCGGCGCCGTGCTTGTTGGCGATCGCTTGCAGCCTTGGCAGCACCGCCTGCGCAATCTCGTGACTCTTGCGGCTGCGCGCATGCTTGTCTTGCAGATTCACCTGCAGGTCGCCGACCTCGCCGCCGCGACGCAGGTCGTACTGGCGCACCAGGCCATTGAAGTTGATCGGTGCCGACAGGCCGGCATAGGCCTGCAGCGATGTCACCTCCGGCACCTGCGCCAGCTCCGCGGCGAGCTCGCGCAACACGCCCGCAGTGCGCTCCACCGCGGTGCCGGTCGGCATGTCGACCACGACCTGGAATTCGCTCTTGTTGTCGAACGGCAGCATCTTCAGCACCACGGCCTTCAGCGGCACCAGCGCCACCGACAGCGCGATCGCCGCGAAAATGCCAAGCCACAGCAGGCGCCGCGCGCCGCGGCCCTCGCGCCCGCGCAGGAACGGCGTCATCGTCCGCGTGAAGAACGTCGCCAGCCGCTGCGTGAGCTTGTCTGCCGCTGCCGGGGCAGCATGCGCGCTCCGACCGTAAATGAGCCGCAGTGCCAGCCACGGTGTGAACACGAAGGCGATCGCCAGCGACAGCACCATGCCCATCGAGCTGTTGATCGGAATGGGCGCCATGTACGGGCCCATCAGCCCGCTGACAAACGCCATCGGCAGCAGCGCCGCGATCACCGTGAAGGTGGCGAGAATGGTCGGCCCGCCGACTTCATCGACCGCGCGCGGAATCATCACGGTCGGGTCATCGTGATCGAACTGCGCACGACGATGGATGTTCTCCACCACGACGATGGCGTCATCGACCAGGATGCCGATCGAGAAGATCAGCGCGAACAGTGACACCCGGTTGAGCGTGAAGCCCCAGGCCCAGGAGGCAAATAGCGTGGTGGCCAGTGTCAGCACCACCGCCGCACCGACCACGATCGCTTCGCGCCAGCCCAGTGTCAGCCACACCAGCGCCACCACCGACAACGTGGCGAAGACGAGCTTCTGGATCAGCTTGTTGGCCTTGTCGCGTGCGGTGTCGCCATAGTTGCGGGTGACGTCGACAGCGACATCGGACGGAATCAGCACACCGCGCAGCTCTTGCACGCGCCGCAGCACGCTATCGGCGACGGTCGAGGCGTTTTCCCCCGCCTTCTTCGACACCGCGATCGTCACCGCGGGCAGCTCGCGGTAGGCCCCGTCACGCACCTGGCCGTGCCATACGAAGCGGGTCGGCTGATCGGCGCCGGCGCGCACGTCGGCCACGTCGGCCAGCAGCACCGGGCGCCGCTCGTGCACGCCGGCCACCAGTTGTGCCACGTCCCTGGCGCTGCGCAGATACTCGCCGGTACGCACCTCCACGCTGCGATTGCCGCTCACCAGGCTGCCCGCCGCTGCGCTCTTGTTGCCGAACGACAGCGCGCGCTCGATGTCGGTGACGGTGATGCGATGCGCTGCCATGCGCGCTGCATCGAGCGTGACGCGCACCACTTCGTCCGGCGCGCCGAAGGTGGTCACCTCGCGCGTGCCAGGTACGCGCTTCAACTCGACCTCCAGGGCGTGCGCCACGCGTGCCAGGCTGGCTGCACTTGCGTCGCTGCGCTCGCTCGACAGCGTCAGCGCGACAATCGGTACGTCATCGATCCCCTTGGGCTTGACGATCGGCTCGCCCACGCCAAGGTGCGCCGGCAGCCAGTCGCGGTTGGCCATCAGAACGTCGTGCAGGTGCACCAGCGCGCTGATGCGGTCTTCGCCGACCTTGAACTGCACTGTGAGCACCGCCAGCCCTGGCCGCGTGACCGAGTAGACATGCTCGATCCCCGTGATCTGCGAGACCACCTGTTCGGCCGGCACCGTAACCAGGTTGTGCACATCGGCCACGGCCGCTCCGGGGAACGGAATCAGCACATTGGCCATGGTGACGTTGATTTGCGGCTCTTCTTCCTTGGGCGTGACCAGCACGGCAAACACACCAAGCAGCATGCCCAGCAGTGCCAGCAGCGGAGTCAGCTGCGAGGTGAGAAAAGCGCGCGCAATGCGGCCCGAGATGCCGAGGCTGCTGCTGTTCGCGCTGCTATTGGTGCTGCTGCTCATCGCCAGTCCTCACGGCCGCGCGATCTGCAGCGGATCCAGCGCCACGCGCTCGCCTTCCTCCAGGCCGGCCAACACCTCGACCTGGCCATCGGCGGCCTCGCCCACACGGAGCTGGCGCAGCAAGCTGCGGCCATCGGCCTGCACCACATAGGCGGCGGTGAGCTCACCACGGCGCACCACGGCGGCAACCGGCACCACCAGCTTTTCCGCCTGTCCGGTAGGCAACCACAGCTTGGCGGAGACACCGGGTACCACGCCTGCGGGTAGCTGAAGCGGCAGCTCGGCCCGCACCTGGGTCGAAAGCAAACGCGCATCGGAGGCCGGCAGCACGGTCGTGCGGGCCGCTGTCACGCTGCGGCCGAGCGTGGGCAGCTCGACGCGCACCGGCACCTGCGGCGCCGCCTTGACCGACGCCAGCACCATCTGCGGCACGCTGCCAACGGCACGCAGCGCCTGCGGGTCATGCAGCTCCAAAATGGGCTTGCCGGGCTGGGCGAGTTCGCCCAGCTCGATCAGGCGTCGCGTGACCACGCCATCGATCGGCGCGCGCACCTCGCTGTAGCCGCGCGCGGTGCTCGACTGCGCCTGCGTGGCGCGCGCCACCTCGACGCCTGCGCGGGCCGTCTTCAGTTCGGCCTCGGCCTTGTCGAGCGCGGCCTGCGACAGGAAATTCTGCTGCACCAGGTTGGCGCTGCGGTCGTAGGTCAACTGTGCGGCGGCAAGATTGGCCTGCGCCTGCGCCACCTGCGCGCTGCCGGCAGCGGCCTGCGCATCCACATCGCGCGAGTCGATGCGCGCCAGCACCTGGCCGCGTTTGACGCGGTCGCCGGCATCGACGAAAAAGTGCGTGACCTGGCCGGCGATCTGCGCCGACACGGTCGCCTGGCGCACGGCCTCGATCGCGGCATCGGCAACGTAGTAGGTGGGCACAACGCGCCGTTGCGCCACGGCGGTGGTCGGGGCCGTCACAGGCGCGCCGGTCGCGCGCGCGGCGGGCTGGCCGTCGGCGGCGAAGGCGTTCGCGGCGAAGGCGAGCGTGCCGGCAGCGAGCGCCCCTGCTGCGGCGAGGGCCGCCAGCGCGGCGGCTGTGCGTGTGAAGTGCGTCATGGAATCCGGTCGAAACGAGCTTGACCGGATTATGGTCGTCGTACCCCCCGGGGTATACGACCGCCGTGGATCACGGTGACGTCGGTCACACAGCAGTGCCGCGCCGCGTGGCGCGCGACCTAGCCTTCACGTTGCTCGCGCAAGCAAAACCCGCGGCCAGCAGCAGTCCCAAGCCTGCGCCAAGTGCCGCATCACGCCCCCGTTGCCGTGTGTCCATGCTGCCCTCCTCGTTGTCGATTCGATGGCGCCATGGTGCAAACGAACAGCGGCCGCAGCCTTGCGGCAGCGCACGTGGGGTGCGGCGCGACCGGCTGGCCGGGCCAGGCAACGGCGCTGCCCAACGACTCAGTTGTGCGAGGTCAAGGACGCCGACGACCGGACCACCGGCTTGCACATTCAGCGCCGTGCGACAACAGGCGGCTGCCGCGGGACCATCAGCGCTTGGCCCGCTCATACACAGGCGCGATCTCCTCGACGTTGTCGCGCAGCATCTTGTCGTACTCGCTGGCAAAGTGCGCTGCGGCCGCGTCCAGCGTCTGATCGCGCTGCTCTTCGCGCGTGACCCACACAAAGGCGTTGTAGCGCGCGGCGGCGTACATCATGGCCGCCCGCACCCAGTCGCGCGGGTACTTCTCGTTCATCTGATTGGCCAGCTGCACGAATTGATCGGCGGCGTCGAGAAACTCGGGCGGGATGTTGTGGCGGGTATCGGTCATGGGAAAGAAGCCTGCAGCTGGAAGTTGCTGCTGAGTCTCGGATTGGCGCGGCCGGATCGGAAGGACTTTGGACAATGGTCGGACAGCCGCCGGAAAGAATGGGGGCAGGGCCGAACAGCGAGGCACCGTGTCGTGCAAGGACAGGTGCAGCCGCTATGTTGCCTGCGCTTTGCTGCGGTTGCCTTGGCGCTTGCGTTTGCTGCTTTCGCTCTTGTTCCTATAGGGCAGGCATCATGCAGCCATGGATCGCCTGTTCTTTGCTCTCGGTGCGGCCAGCGGCGCCCTCAGTGTCGCCGCCGGCGCCTTCGGAGCCCACGCGCTCAAGGCCCGCCTGGCGCCGGACCTGCTCGCGATTTTCGACACCGCCGCGCGCTACCAGGCGCTGCATGCGCTCGCGCTGTTCGCGGTGGCCTGGGCCTGCGCGCGTTGGCCGGGCAAGGCAGCGCCCGCGGCCGGCTGGTGTTTTGTGCTGGGCACCCTGCTGTTCTCGGGCAGCCTGTACGCGCTGGCGCTCAGCGGCGTGCGCAGCCTGGGCGCCATCACGCCCGTGGGCGGCGTGCTCCTGATTGCCGGCTGGGTGGCGCTGGTCGTTGCGGCGTGGCGCGGTGGCGGCACGTCGGAGCGGTAGGGGCGGCGCTGCTGTTTGCGGGCAGGGCGGCCACGCGTAGGCAAAGCCAAAGGGACCAGCGGCCAACGCCGGGCAGTGCGACCGGCACCCAGACCCGCATGAGATGCGGAGTGAAACACGCAGCAAGACCGGCAATGAGACCGGCGAAGATACCGGCAGTGAGACCGCGCAAGCGGGGGCGGCAACCGCCGGGCGATCAAGCCGCGCTAGGCAATCGCGCCGTCCGCATCAGCCAGGCGCGCCGTTACAGCCGCGGGCTCGGCCTGCGTCCGCATTTCGCGGCGCGGCAGCAGCACCATCAGCGCGGTGGCATCACCATCGACCGCACGGGCGCGATGCGGCAGGCGCGAGTCCAGGCTGAGTGAATCGCCCGGCTCGAGCACATGGCGCTCATGGCCGATTTGCCACTCAACCCGCCCGTTGAGCAGGTGCACGAACTCCTCGCCGTCGTGCTCGAAGAACACATGGCGATCGATCTCGCGCGGCAGGTGCACCAGGAAAGGCAGCATGCTGGCACCGCCGGAGCTCGAGCCGAGCGCCTCATAGCGGTAGCCAAAGGCCGACTCGGCGCGCTCCACTGAGCGCCGATCGCTCTTGCGCAGCACCCGGAAGAACGGCTCGCCCTCGTGGTTCAGCGGTGCCACCAGCAGCGCGTGCACATCGGTGGCCAGCGCCAGCGCGATGCGGCCGAGCGTCGACAGTGGCGGCGTTTTCTTGCCGTTTTCAATGCGCGACAGGTAGCCCTTGGAGAACCCGGTGCGCTGCGCCATCACGTCGAGCGTGATGCCGCGGTCGATGCGGCGGTCCTGGATGCGGCGCCCGAGCTGGGCGATCTCCTCAGGTGGCAGGCCGTGGGCGGACGTGGCCCGACGCAGGTCATGCATGGTGCTTCTTCTCGTTGCCGAGGCAGCAGCTCGCTGCCCGGAGACTTCCCGGAACGGCTGCCGGACGACGGGCGGTCAGGACCTGCGCGCGGACGATCCATTTACCGCTCGACCGCAGCCACTAACGCAAGTAGATATCACGTACTTGCGGCTGCGGCGTACGGCATATTCGACAACGCCACACCGGCGCGCGCGCCACCCGTTGCCTTCGAAACAACGTCGCTTGATCAGAAAAGGATCGCACGAACCGGACAGAAGTTGCGCAATAGGCAACGCGCCGGTTTGGACCAGAGGCAGCAGGCTGCGCGCGTGACGCTTGATGCGCCAATGCGACAGGCGGCGCCGGCTGGCGGGCCGTCGAAACTACGAGCGGGCCGCCGCCTGCAGGGGCCTCAGCGTCTGTGGCTGATGCGACTGTTGCGGCTGGACCGCCGGATGCGTCTGCAGCGACTGGAGCAGCCCTTGCGACTGCAACTGCTGCAGCCGGCGCTCGACGACCTGCTGCTGGCACTGTGCCGCCAGCGTGTCCGCGTCGTTTGCGACGTCCGGGCTACGCGCCATGCATTGCTTCTGCTCGTCCCAGCGGGTGCGATTGAGCCACGCACGCTCCTGCTCCGAAAACGCTTGCCGGTCCGCCGGGCTGAGCGCGGGCCAGATGTGCCGGTAATGCGCTGACAGCGCGCCCATCGCCTGCTCGGCCTGCGCCTGTGCCGGGCTCAGGGCAGCACCGCCCAGCGCGGCCCGGTCCTGGGCCGCGACTGTCCCGGTGCAGGCGACCGTGATGCAGACAGCGAGCAGGCGGTGGGAGCGAGCAAGGCAGTTCATGAATGGCACTCCAAGCAGCAAGGAACGCAGCGTAGGCAGCCGGCAACGCCGCACTTAGGCCGATTGGTTATGTCTGCCGCGTAGCGCGCGCATAAGCGGACCACGCATAACGGGACCGCGAATACCCACCGATGACCGTCGCCGCCCAAGAGGCAGGGGCGACCGTGCTGCCCGAGCGCCGGGGCGCCAGGCTGCGAGAATCGACCCCTGCCGCTTCACCTTGCTCCGCCCGCTGTTGCCTGCCTCCGCTGCCTCGCCCCGCCTGCGCGCTTACCTGATGCTCGCCGCCTCGATGGCGCTGGTGGGGAGTTACGTTGCCCTGTCCAAGCCGTTGGTCGCGGTGCTGCCGGTGTTTGCGCTGGCTTTCCTGCGCTTTGGCATCGCAGCAGTGGCCATGCTGCCGTGGGTGCGAGGAGCGACCGATGAGCCTGCGCTGACGCGGCAGGAGCACCTGCAGCTGTTCACCATGTCGTTCTTCGGCAATTTTCTGTTCTCGATCTGCATGCTCAGCGGCGTGGCGCGCACCACCGCCACCGCCGCTGGCGTGATCCTGGCTACGCTGCCGGCCGTGGTGGCGCTGCTGTCATGGCTGCTGCTGCGCGAGCGGCTCGGCCCGCGCGTGCTGCTTGCAGTGCTGCTGGCGGTCGGCGGCATCACCCTGCTGCACTTTGCGCGCAGCGGAGCCGATGCTGCGGGCGGCGCCAACCTGATCGGCAACCTGCTGATGCTGGGCGCCGTGGCCTGCGAGGCGATCTATGTGATCCTCGCCAAGCGCCTGGCCGCGGGGCGCGCACCGCTGCGGGTCTCTGCGCTCATCAACCTTTGGGGCCTGGCGCTGATCACACCGTTCGGGCTCTGGCAGCTCACGCAAGTCGATCTGGCCACGCTTGGCGCCGGCTTGTGGCTGCTGCTGGTGTTCTACGCGCTGGCGGCGAGCCTGTTTGCCGTGTGGCTGTGGATGGCGGGCATGCGGCACGTGCCCGCCAACGAAGCAGGCGTGTTCACCGTGGCACTGCCGATCACGGCCGCGCTGGTTGGCGTGGTTCTGCTGGGCGAGCAGTTCACACTGTTGCATGCGGCCTCTCTGCTGCTCGCCGCCGCCGGGGTAGTGTTGATCGCCACCGCGCCCGGTTCTGCGCGCTAGCGGCGCGCTTGCTGTCGCGCCGACGCCGTTCCCTTTCAATGCACTGCCTGACCTGCACCCGACCCCATGTCCCTGCTGACCGTCCTCGATGCCGAACTCGCCTACGGTGACCTGCCGCTGCTCGATCTCGCGCAGCTCACCGTGCTGGCCGGCGAGCGCATCGGGCTCATCGGGCGCAATGGCACCGGCAAGAGTTCGCTGCTGCAGGTCATCGCCGGCCGCGCTGCGCTTGATGGCGGCGAGGTCAAGCGGCGCGACGGCCTCAACGTAGTGCTGGTGGAGCAGGAGCCCGTGCTGCCCGCCGCGGTCACGCTGCACGACAGCCTGTTGCTGCGCGGGCACATCCCCTCGATTGCCGACGAACGCACCCGCTGGCAGGTGGAAGCGCGCCTGGCCGAATACCTGCAACGCCTTGGCGTCGATCCCGACGCGCAGCCGGCCACGGCTTCGGGCGGCGAGCGCAAGCGCGCCGCGCTCGCGCTGGCCTTTGCGCTGGAACCCGACCTCTTGCTGCTCGATGAGCCGACCAACCACCTGGACATCGCGGCGATCGAGAAGCTCGAAGACCTGGTGGCGCGCGCGCGGGCTGCCATCGTCATCACGCACGACCGACGCTTTCTCGATCGCGTGGCCACGCGCATCATCGAGCTCGATCGCGGCCAGCTGCGCAGCTATCCCGGCAACTTTGCCGCGTTCGAGGCGCGCCGCGAGCAGGAGCTGGCGGCCGAGGCCACTGCGCGCCGCAAGTTCGACAAGTTCTGGGCGCAGGAAGAGGCATGGATCCGCAAGGGCGTGGAGGCACGGCGCACTCGCAGTGCCGGCCGCGTGACGCGCCTGCAGCAGCTGCGCAGCGAGCGCGAGGAGCGACGCGAGCGGCAGGGCAATGCGCGGCTGGCGCTCGATGCCGGCGCGCGCAGCGGCAAGCTGGTGGCCGAGCTGGAAGGTGTCGGCAAGAGCTTTGGTGAAGGCGACGCGCGCAAGGTCATCGTGCAGGACCTGTCGCTCACGCTGCTGCGTGGCGACCGGCTGGCGCTCGTTGGCCCCAACGGTGCGGGCAAGAGCACGCTGCTTAAGCTCATCCTCGGCAGCCTGCAGCCCGATACCGGCACCATCCGCCGCGGCACCAACCTGTCGATTGCGTACTTCGACCAGTTGCGCGCGCAGCTTGATCCCGAGAAGACCGTGGCCGAGACAATTGCGCCTGGCTCGGACTGGATCGAGACCGCCAGTGGCCGCAAGCACGTAATGAGCTACCTGAACGACTTCCTGTTCGCACCGCGGCGCGCCAACTCGCCGGTGAAGACACTCTCCGGCGGCGAGCGCAACCGGCTGCTGCTGGCGCGCCTGTTTGCGCAGCCGGCCAATCTGCTGGTGCTCGATGAGCCGACCAATGACCTGGACATTGAAACGCTCGACCTCTTGGAGGACACGCTGCAGGGCTACGCCGGCACCTTGCTGCTGGTGAGCCACGACCGCGCGTTTCTCGACGCGATTGCCACGCAGACGCTGGCACCCGAGGGCGACGGCCGCTGGCAGGAGTACGTGGGCGGTTACAGCGACTGGCTGGCGCAGCGGCCCGCGGCAGGGGCAGCAGGCGACGCGGCGCGTGGCACAACGCCCGGCAACGACAGCGCCGCAGCGGGCGCGAGCACTCCGGCGACCGGCGCAGCGCGCAAGGGCGCGGCACGCCCCGTCAAGCTGTCGTTCAAGGAGCAGCGCGAGCTCGCGGCGCTGCCCGCCGAGATCGAGGCGCTGGAGTCAGAGCAGCAGGCGCTGGCCGCGCGCATGCAAGGCGCGCAGTACCACGCGAGTGCGCCGGCGCAGATGACTGCCGATGCCCAGCGCAGCACCGAGCTCGAACAGCTTCTGCACGTGAAGCTGGAGCGCTGGACGACGCTGGAAGAGAAGGCGCAGGCCGCGCGTGGCTGATGCGGCCGAGTGTGGCTGAGTGCGGCAGAGTGCAGCGGAGTGGGTGCGTTCGAGCACGCGTCTGCGACGCTTCAGCACGCTTGAGCACCCTCGAGCCCGCTTGAGCCGGTCGAGCAGATTCAAGCGCGGCTGAACACCGCCGACCTCGCCACCGCCGAGCTCAACACCACCGAGCTCACCACCGCCGAGCTGTCCACCGCTGAACACACCACACGCTTCGTAAACTCGCGGCCATGCATGTCATTGTCATCGGCGCCGGCGTTGCCGGTCTCACCACTGCCGCCCTGCTGCAGCAGGAAGGACTGAAGGTCACGGTCATCGACCGCGCAGAGGCCGCCGGGCGCGGCGCCAGCCGCGGCAATGGCGCGCAGCTGTCCTACTCCTATGTGGCACCGCTGGCTGAGCCGTCCGTGGTCGGCAAGATCCCGACCCTGCTGGCCGACGAGGACTCGCCGCTGAAGTTCCAGCTCAAGCTCGACCCGCTGCAGTGGCGCTGGGGCATCGCCTTCCTGCGCGCCTGCAACATCGAGAAGGCACGCGCGACGACCCACGCCCTGCTCGAGCTGGCGGCCTTGTCCAAGTCCGTGCTCGAGCCACTCATTGAGCGCGAGCAGATCGCCTGCGGCCTGGTGCGCAACGGCAAGCTGGTGGTGTATCCGGATACCGCATCGCTCGCCACGGCGGAAGCGCAGCTGCGGTTCCAGGCGCAGCTTGGCTGCCGGCAGGAGCTGCTCACCAGCGCTGAATGCATCGCGCGCGAGCCAGCGCTGGCGGGCTATGCCGAGCGCATCGCGGGCGGCGTGTGGACGCCGTCGGAGGCAGCGGCCGATTGCGGCGCCTACTGCGACGAGATCGCCGCCCTGCTGCAGGCGCGCGGTGCCACCTTACTGTTCAATCGAGGTGTGACGGCGATCCGCGCTGACAAGGGCGGCGTGCGAGTGCAAACCGCCAGCGGCTCGATCGACGCCGACCAGGCGGTGCTGTGCAACGGCAGCGAAGCGTCCACGCTCGTGGCCAGCGCCGGCCTGCGCGCGCTCGTCTATCCACTCAAGGGCTACTCGATCACCGTGCCGGTGTCAGCCGGCGCGCCGATGCCGCAAGTCTCGATCACCGACACGCGCCGCAAGGTCGTTTTCGCGCCGCTGTCGGTGGGTGGCCGGCGCGCGGTGCGCGTGGCCGGCTTTGTCGAGCTCGCCGGCCACGACCGGCGCGTGCCGCCCGCGCGCATCGAGGCGCTGGTGCAGGCCACGCGCGAAGTGATCGGACTCGATGCCGACGGCGACGTCCACCCTTGGGCCGGCTTTCGCCCGGCCACGCCCACCGGCCTGCCGCTGCTCGGCGCCACCCCGCGCAAGACGCTGTATCTGAACATCGGCCAGGGTGCGCTCGGCTGGACACTGGCCGGCGGCAGCGCGCAGCTGGTGGTCGACGCCATGCTCGGCCGCCGCAGCGCCATCGATGGGCGGGCGTTTGCTTATCGCTGAACGCGTAACGAGGTGAACTGTCTGGGCGCGCTCGCCGACGCCGCGCTTGCAGATGTGGGCGCTTGGCGCTGGTCTGCCGGTCACCGCGTCGACGCGCGACAGCGCCTGCTCGATCAGCAGTGCAGCGGCGAGCTCGCAGTGCTGCGCGGCCGGGGGTGGCTGCATCTGACTGTGACGCCGATCGAGCAGCACTGAGCGAGCAACTCGATCATCCACCCCGCCGGGTCGCAGCCACGACGACCGCGGCGACGGCGACAAAAGCGCCCGCGTTCAGTTCGGCAGGATCTCGATGCGCCGCGCCACCAGCACGCCGTTGGCCATGCTGCCTTCCACCAACACATAGGCCGCGTCGCGCAGACTGGCTGCCGTGCCACCGGCAATGCTTGCCTGCGAGGCGTCGACGCGCTGGCCGCCCACGCGCAGGTCCGTCAGGCTGCGCACGTCGCTGACGTAGCCCAGCAGGTTGTCGCTGTCATCGTCGAGCGCGGCGCGAATGTCGATCGAGCGCGCCACCAGGACATTGTTCTGCCGCACAGCGCGCACGATGGCAAACAGACCGGCGTCCAAATCGGCGATCGTATTGGTGCCGCCGCCGCTGATCGAGGTGGCGCCATCGATGCGCACCGGCGTATCGTTGACGAACAAGCGCGTGACGGATTGCGGCGTCACCGCGGGTGCCGTTGCCTGCATGATCGTCTGCACATCCGACAGCGTGCCGGCCAGCACGACCGCCAGCGGTGCGGTGGGCACGTCGACGAACACGATCTCGCTCGCCAGCAACTCGTTGCCCTGCACCGTGCCGGTGACGCGCAGCCGCTGGCCGTTGGCCACATCGACGGCGGTGCCGTTGCGATAGGCCGTTGCGGCGTTCACGCGCACCACCCGGGCCGAGGGTGGCAGGCGGAAGCTGCCGGCCGCGGTGTCGATATTGGCCGCCACACCTGCCATCACCGGCGAGCTGTCGCTGAACTGCACGCGGGCGGCCACCACGTCGCCCTGCTCGATGCGCCCCTGCACGCGCAGCACCACGCCATTGCCCAGATTCTCCGCCGTGCCGCCGACCAGCTGGGTGGCCGCATCAAAGCGCACGTTGGTGCCGCGCATGCGGAAGCTGTTGTCGGCATCCGAATAGTCGGCCACCGGGGCGTCGATCTGGGTGGCAGCCTGCGCCGCCAGCACGGTGATCTCACGTGCGCGCAGCAGGCCATCTTGCAGCAGGCCGCGCACGCGCAGCAGTTGATCGGCGCGCAGAGCGGCGAGCGTGCCGCCGGTGATGCGGGCTTCGCCGGCTTCCACGCTCTGGCCACGCACGCGCAGGCGGGTGCCGACAAGATCGGTGGCAAAGCCTGTCAGCTGCAGATCGGTGCCGGCAGCGGCGAGCGGGCGCGCGCTGTCAATGCGCAGCGCCACCGCGTTGATTCGCAGCCCGGCGGGCGCGGCCAGCACGCGGTCCTGCGCGCTGAACACGGTGACCCGCTGACCATTGGCGGGCGCGGCATCGCTTGGGTTGACCGCTGCGGCGGCATAGCTCACCGTCACCCCATGCAGGCGGAAGCTCCTGGCAACCGTGTCGAGCTCGCTCACCGTGCCGGACAGCTGCACACCTTGCAGCAGCGGCGAGCGCACCTGCAAACGCGTGGCGGCAAGATCGCCGTTGGACAGGCGCAGCCCATGCACCTCGATCACGGTGCCTGCGGCCATGTCGTTCACGCCATCGAGCACCGGCGTGAGCAGCGGATGTTTGAGCAGCACGCGCTGGCCGAGCACCTGCACGCTGTCGGCGGCCAGATCGGCGCTCACGTCGATGCGGCCCACCACTTCCGGGCTCACCACGGCGCGGCCGAGCTTGCCACCATCAAGCTGCACGCTCAGTTGCGCGCCGAGCTTGACTGCCGTGAGCGGCGCGGCCAGCAGCTGCGCGGTGCCGACGTCGACATCCACCAGGGCGCTGGCGTCATCCAGGCGCTGACCTTCGACAATGGTGCTGCCAAAGCCGTCCACACGGCCGATGATCGAAACGCCGCCGGAGCCTTCGCCACCCACACCGGCAACCTCGCCCTCGCACGAGGACAGCAACGCGACGATCGCCAGCAGGCCGAGCACCGCACTGGCGCGCAGCCATCCTCCCGTTTGGCTCCAATGAACATGGCGCTTAAGCATCGTCGCCCTCCTCAGGCGCAGCGTCCTCCACTGGCACCGGCTCCTTCGGTTCGGAATAGAAATACACGCCAAAGCGCACGCGGGTCTCGGGCTGCTCCACCGTGAAGCCGCGCTCGATATCGCGCTCTACCAGCTCGGTGGCGCTTTGCACCGCGCGCTTGTAGGCACCGGTCCACAGTTTCTTGGCCAGTACGTGCAGCTCTTCTACGGAATCGGGCCGCAGCTCGTCGGCGATCATGCTGTACTCGAGGAACAGCGGCTTCGGCGCCAGCACGTTGGCCACGCCGGCCGCCAGGTGATCTCGCGTGTTGCGGGACATGGCGCCCAGGATGCGCTTCAACTCGCCGGGGGCAACCGGCGTGATGGTGCCGAGCGTGGCGATGCCATCATCCACTTGCGCAAAACCCAGGCGCACCATCTCCTCAAGCAGCGCTGGCGGATGCACGTCCTTTGAAACCAGATCGGCCAGTTGCTCGAAGGTCGCCTGGTTGCGATCTGCTGAGCGCAACGGCAGTGGCAGTGGTGCCCCCTCGGCATCCAGGAACTGCGAATCGGAGGCCCAGCGCGCCACCGCCTGGAGCGGCAACGTGGGCGAGGTCGCCTTGCGCGGCAGCGGCTGGCCTTCGGCAGCAGCGACCAGCGCCTTCACATCGCGCCGTTGCAGGCCCGCCAGCAGGCTCAGCGCCGTGTGCGTGACCTTCTGGTCGCGGCGCGACAGATCAGCACGCGCCTCGTCGATGAACACGCGCTTGAGCCCGGCAGCAAAGCGCGGGTGATCGACGCCATGCGCCATGAGCAGGCGCACCAGCGGTCCGGCCATGAGCAGCGCCGCACCCAGCACCTCGTCCTGCGTGGTGGCCGGGTCGCTGGCCTTGCCGCTGGTGCCGTCGTTGCTGATGCCGCTGTTGGTGCTGCCGCTGTCGCTCACGCTTGCTGTCCGTAAGATCGAGCGGCGACTATATCGACGCATCGCCTTTTTTCGTCCCGGCCGAACGGATGAGAGCGCCCGAAGCTGGCGAGCAAAAGCGTGGCAGTTCAGGCACTTGCAGCGGAGGGCCGAGCGCGCGACTGATGCGGACGGCGGAGGCTGCGGCGCCCGTAATGGCTAGCGGCCCGCGCATAGCGACCGCGTGGACAGTGCGCGATTAGCCAGCGGCAGATTCGCTAGCGGCCGATCAGCGAGCCGCCGATCAGCTAGCGTCCTGGCAGTGGCATACCGATGAAGGCCCACGCGAGCATCAGCACCAGCGCAC
Source organism: Burkholderiaceae bacterium (assembly GCA_044346055.1). Classification (GTDB taxonomy): domain Bacteria; phylum Pseudomonadota; class Gammaproteobacteria; order Burkholderiales; family Burkholderiaceae_F; genus JALHMQ01. The sequence goes on from JBIIZX010000004.1 coordinate 22,612, forward strand.
CGAGCAGCGTGACGCCCAGGAGCATGAGGCGCGCGCGATGCGCGCTTTCGCGCCGCAGGCGACGCACTTCGAGGGCCAGTTGCTCATCGGCGAGCGGCCCTTCGACCAGCGCGTGATGCAGCAGGCGCGGCAGCTGCGGCACGATCTGCGCCCACTGCGTGGCCTCGCGCGCAAAGCGCGTTTGCAGCGCGCGCAGGCCAACCTGCTCGTCCATCCAGCGCTCCAGCAGCGGCTTGGCGGTTTGCCACAGGTCGAGATCGGGGTCGAGCTGGCGGCCCAGGCCTTCGATGTTGAGCAGCGTCTTTTGCAGCAACACGAGTTGCGGCTGCACCTGCATGTTGAAGCGGCGCGAGATCTGGAACAAGCGCAGCAGCACGAAGCCGAAGGAGATCTCCGACAGCGGCCGGTCGAAAATTGGCTCGCACACGGTGCGAACAGCGCCTTCGAGCTCACCCACGCGCGTGGTGGCCGGCACCCAGCCGCTTTCCACATGCAGCTCGGCCACGCGCTTGTAATCACGGCGGAAAAACGCGAGCAGATTCTGCGCGAGGTAGTTCTTGTCGCCGTCATCCAGCGTGCCGACGATGCCGAAGTCCAGCGCAATCCAGCGGCCAAAGTCCGCGCCGCCGTTGCGCTGCTTGTCGATGCCCACGAAGATGTTGCCCGGGTGCATGTCGGCATGAAAGAAGCCGTCGCGCAGTGACTGGATGAAAAAGATCTCCACCGCGCTGGCCGACAGGCGCTTGATGTCGACG
>JBIIZX010000190.1:0-6644 GCA_044346055.1 Burkholderiaceae bacterium
GCACCTGTCGCTGCGCGATGCGCTCGGGCATTGGGATTCGATCTGCCACCAACTGGCCGAGCCGCCTCGACAACGGATCCGACAAAGCCTTCGTCTACGCGACATTTTATGTTAGCGCTAATGCGCGAAGGCGGGGGCCCGCGCAAACCCGCGTAGCCCCGACGGACCAAAGTGGCTTTGGCCGATGGCAGGCTGTCGCTGCAGGTTCCAGAGGCAGGCCGTGTGCGCACGGGGCGACCTGGTGAAACATCCGGGTTAGGACCGCGTCCTACAGTGTCCGCACGCCTTTGTAGAGCATGTAGCCGGCCAGCAGGTACAGCAGCAGCGCGAAGATCCGGGAGAGCGAACGCGAGTCCAGTGTGTGGGCGGCTCGTGCGCCCAGCGGCGCGAAGAACACGCTCGTGGTTGCCACGGCGAGCAGCGCCGGCACGTAAATGAAGCCGACGGAACAATCAGGCATCGTGGCGGCGCTGCAGGTGCGAATGCCGCTTTCACGCAAGCCAGCGATCACGTAACCGAGCGTGCCGGCGGCAGCGATCGGAAACCCGAGGGCCGCCGAGGTGCCCACCGCCTGGTGCATGCGCACGTTGCACCAGAGCATGAACGGCACCGAGATGAAGCCGCCGCCCGCGCCCACCAGGCTGGCAAGGCCGCCGATGCAGGTGCCGACGCCGAACAGCCCCGCCACACCGGGCAGGTCGCGGTGTGGCGAGGGCTTTCGATCGAGCAGCATCTGCGTGGCCGAGACGCTGACAAACAGCGCAAAGAGCAGCGCCAGCACCGCGGTGGGCAGCGCGCCGGCGATCTGTGCGCCGACCAGCGAGCCCACCAGGATGCCGGGCGCCAGCGGCCGCACGATGTCCCAGCGTACCGCCCCTTGCGTATCGTGCGCGCGCAGCGAGGACACGGAGGTGAAAAGGATCGTCGCCAGCGATGTCGCCAGCGCCGTGTGCACCACGTGCTCCAGCGGGAGTCCGCGTGCGCTGAGCAACATGGTGAGGAACGGCACCAGCAGCATGCCGCCGCCCACGCCGAGCAGGCCGGCAGCAAAGCCGGTGGCGGCACCCAGTGCGAGCAGCGCGCCGATGAAGGCGAGCAGGCTCACGCGCCCTTGCCCTGCTTGCCGGGCTTGGCGGCCTTGCTGGGAACTTTGGGCTTGTGGGTTTCAGTCGTGGTGGGCTCGGTCGTACTGGGCTCGGTCGTACTGGGCTCGGTCGTGATGTAGCGCCAATGCTCCGCCGACACCGGCGTGATCGACAGCCGGTTGCCGCGCCGCAGGACGATCAAGTCCTTCAGCGGCGCGGCGTCGCGCAGCTCGGCGATGCTGATAAGCCGCGTACGCTTGATTGCCGTCACATCCACCATCCACCAGCGCGGCTCGTCCTTCCTGGCTGCCGCGTCGAAGTACTTGCTCTTGCGATCGAACTGGGTGGGGTCGGGATACGGCGTGCTCGCAACTTCGGCAATGCCGGCGATTCCCGGCTCGGCGCAACTAGAGTGATAAAAAAGCACGCCGTCGCCGACGCGCATCTCGCGCCACATGAAGTTGCGCGCCTGGTAGTTGCGCACGCCCGTCCAGGGCACGGTCGAGTTCTTGGCCGCCAGCGCGGCATCAATCGAGCACTCGTCGGGCTCGGACTTCATCAGCCAGTAGTTTTTCTTGGTGGCCATGCGCGCAGAAAAAAGCGACGGCGCATAGGCGCCGTCGCTCGTTGTCGTTTGAATACGGGCCGCCGCCCGGCCGCCCGAGGCGGCCCGCCTGGTATTGCTCGACGAGGTGCACGTGCGACGCGCAGCGTCGCGTACACCTCGTCGAAAAAATAAGTCCCCGCCTGTGCCGCCCGGCCCATTGTCCTGAACCATCGGTTCAGGGTGGTCGTTGTCCGCGACGCTTAGGTTCAGCAGACGCGTGCCGATCAGCACCACGCCGCGAGCTCAACAACCTTGCGCAAAGCGCATTGGTTCAAGGAACGAAAGGGCCTTTGCGCGGGCACCGCAGGGTGATCGAATTCTACCTTTGCATTGCGTGTCAATTGCGTGTCAATCGCGAGGAAAGCACAAAGATTCGCGAGATCAGCCGGCGGGTACAGCGCCCGCTTACAGCATCAGAAGAGTTTCTCTTGTGGCGCAAGCATCTCGTCGGCCACCTGGTTCATCTCGCGAAGGCGCCGGCGCAGCTCCCCAATTGAAACGCCGTCGGCATTGCGTGCGCTCATGTACTCCTGCGCGACCTGCAGGGCGGCCAGCGCGGCGATGTTGTCGTGCCCCATGACCTTGCCGCCATCGCGGATCGCCGCCATCTTCTGGTCAACGTAGCGGGCGCAGGACTGCAGCTCGTCCTTTTCCTCAGCCTTGCAGGCAAGTCGGTACTCGCGGCCAAGCAGCGTCACGGTGATCGACACGGTCTCTGGCATCAGCGCTCTCCGGACGATGCGTTGGCGCCGGCTTCAACTTCGGGTAGCCGCTCCAGCAGCGCGTCAATGCGCTGCATGGCGCCGGCGACCTTGCCGCGCAGCGCATCGAGTTCGCCATTGGCCTGTGTGACCTGCGCCCGCAACTGCAGGTTCTCCTCGCGCAACAGGCGCACGCGCGCATTGAGTTCGGTCAACTTTCCTGCGAGCGAGTCGAGTTCTTCCAACATGCGGCGATGCTAGCACCGCACCAGAGGCGAGTTCGAGCGTTAGACTTCATAGGTCAAGGTGCTGCGACGTCCGGGGAGGATGGTCGCAGTGAAACGGGAAACAGGGGGCCAAGAGCGCACGTCAATGCGCGTGCGCGGTTCAACCTGTGCTGCCCCCGCAACGGTAAGCAGTCGTCGCATTGCCTGTGTCATTGGCACATGCGATCGCTTTCGCTCCATGGCCACTGCCTGCGCTCCTCAACGCAGGTGGGAAGGCCGCGAAGGTTGTCACTGCAGCCCGGAGACCGGCCTTGGCTACCGGTGATTTATCCCGACAAACACTGGTAAGTGGACCTGCCGCGGGGTGCGGGCGGGCGCGCGTGGCACTCATGCTGCTCGGTCAGTCATGGAGCTGCGTCTCGCAGTGCGGCAGTTTCGCAGCAGGTCCTGTGTTGATCACCGGCGGCGGGCCGGCTTGCACAAGGACCACGAATGTCTTCGCACTTTGCCCGGCGGGCGCCAGCATGGGCGCCGTCTGCCTTCAGTGTCTTGACCTGCCTTTCTCCCCTCGTTGTTGCGACCGCTGTGCAGGCCCAGGCCGCATCGGCGGCGCCTGCGGCACCCGGCACAACGGCAGCACCGGCCAGCCTGCAACCGGTGGTCGTGACCCCCTTGCGCAGCGAGCAGGCGCTGCCCGATGTGCTGGCACCGGTCACGCTGATCAGCCGCGAGGACATCGAGCGCAGCCAGGCGCGATCGCTGCCCGATTTGCTGGCGCGCCAGCCTGGCCTGCAGATGACGCGCACGGGCGGTCCCGGCAGCCAGACGTCGATCTGGGCGCGCGGTGCCGGCTCCAGCGGCGTGCTGGTGCTGGTCGATGGCATGCGCCTGAACACGCCGCTCACGGGCGCGGCGCTGCTTGGCGGCGTCAACATCGACACCATCGAGCGCATCGAGATCGTGCGCGGCAACATGTCGAGCCTGTACGGCTCGGAGGCGATCGGCGGCGTGATCCAGATCTTCACGCGCGGCGGCACGGCGGATCAGACCAGCGTGCAGGCCGAGGCCGGCACGGGCGACAGCGTCAGCGGCGCGGCCAGCGTCACGCGAAACTTTGATCGCACGCGCCTGTCGGCCACCATTGCGGGGTCGCGCAGCAAGCCGTTTTCGGCGATCGATCCAGCGCAGGCGACCGGGGCCAATCCCGACAAGGATGGCAATCGCAATGTCAGTGGTGTACTGCGCGTGCAGCAACGCCTGGGCGAGGCGACCGAACTCGGCGCCAGTGTCTGGGCCCAGCGCAACAAGACGGACTTTGACGATCCGTACGACGCGCCGTTCGCTAACCCCACCGCCTCGCGCAGCGCCGAGCAGAAGGAAGACGCCCGCACCACCAACTGGCAGGCCTATGCACGGCGCCAGCTCGGTGAGGTGTGGAGTCTGCGCGCCACGCTTGGCGAAGTGAACGACCGCAGCAAGAACACCTCGACCATTCCTTTTTCCTACAACACCAACGAGTTCGAGGCGCGCAATCGACAGGCGCAGCTGCAGGCCGATGCCAAGCTGGCCGAGCGCGTGACCGCCAGTGTGGGTTTTGACTATCTGAACCAGCGCGGCGAGTCCACCGGCTACGACCCAAGCTTCAATAACGTCCTGACCGGCTTTTCGCGCAACGCCCGGTCGTTCTGGTTTGGCGTCAATGGTCGCGCAGAAAAGCAGCAGGTGCAGGTCAACCTGCGGCAAGATGACTACTCGGACGTTGGCGGCTCCACCACGGGCCTCGTCGCCTACGGCTACCAGCTCAGTCCCGCGTGGCGTGCGACCGCGCAGGTCAGCAGCGCGTTTCGCGCGCCGAGCTTCAACGACCTGTACTTCCCGTTCTTTGGCAATCCGGGCTTGAAGCCGGAGGAGGCGAAGAGCGTGGAGGCGGGGCTGCGCTACGCACAGGGCGAATGGCGCGGTGCGCTGGCCGTCTTTAGCACCCGCACCGACAACCTGATCCAGTACAGCGCGGCCACGCGCCGCGCCGAGAACATCGCGCGCGCCAAGGTGCAGGGCTTGGAGCTGTCGCTCGGCTGGCAGCAGGCGGCTTGGCGGGTCGACTTCAACGCCACCTACCTGGACACCGAAGACGAGGCCACCGGCCAGCGCCTGCTGCGCCGTGCGCCGTTTACCGCCAACCTCGCCGCGTACTACGACGTAGGTCGTTGGACCGTGGGGGGCGAACTGGGCCACACCGACAGGCGTGCGGACGGCGATATCAACACTTTCCAACGCATCGATCTTGCGGCCTATACGGTCGCGCGTCTGGTCGCCAGCTACAGCGTCAACAAATCGCTGCGATTGAAACTGCGCCTGGAAAACGCCTTCGACGAGAAGTACGAACTCGTCGATGGCTACAACACCTGGGGTCGCGCGGTGTTTGGCGGCATCGAGTGGCGGCTGTAGTGACTTTGGCGGCTGCGGTGACTTTGGCGGCATTACTTGCCGAGGCGCTGACGCAAGCATGGTTGTGATGCCGAACGCCAGTTCCTCGTCGCGCCCGCCGCGGTTGCCCGTGTTGCCGGCGGGCGGCCGCCGCGCCTTGCTGTTGCTCGGCGGCGCTGCGCTCATCAGCCTGCTGGCCGCGCTGGCGATCGGCAGCGTGGCCTTGCCGCTGGCAGAGGTGCTGGCGTGGCTGCGCGGACAGGACGCGCCGCTGGTGGCCAGCGTTCTTGAGTTGCGCCTGCCGCGCGCGCTGACGGCGTTTGCCGTCGGTGCGCTGCTCGCGCTGGCCGGTGCGCTGCTGCAGGCGCTGCTGCGCAATCCGCTGGCCGATCCCTATGTGCTCGGTGTGTCGGGGGGTGCTGCGGTGGCGGCACTCGGCGCGCTGGCGCTCGGTGCCTCGATGCTCTTGATGCAGGCCGCGGCAGCACTCGGTGCGCTGGCCACGCTGGTGCTGCTCTTTGCGCTTGCGCAGCGCGCCTTTTTTACGCGCGACGCATTGCATGGCGAGCAGGCCACCAGCGTGGTGCTGCTCACGGGCGTGATGATCGCGGCTTTTGCTTCGGCCGTGCTGTCGGTGATCCTGACGCTGGCCTCGGATGCACAGTTGCGCACGATGGTGTTCTGGCTGCTGGGCGATCTTGGCGGCGCCACCAGCCTTGTGCATGCGCTGGGATCGCTGGCGATCCTGCTGGCGTCACTCCTGCTCGCGTTGCAGCGGGCGCCGGCGCTCAACCTGCTGCTGCGCGGCGACGTGCAGGCGTTCACCCAGGGCGTTAACGTGGAGCGCACGCGGCGCGCGCTCGTGGTGACCGCTGCCATCGCGGCTGGCACCGTGGTGACGCAGGCCGGGGCGGTGGGCTTTGTCGGGTTTGTCGCGCCACATCTGGCGCGACTGGTGCTGGGCAACGACCAACGCCTGCTGCTGCCAGCGTCCACCCTGGCCGGCGGCACGCTGGTGGTGCTGGCCGATCTGGTGGCGCGCAGCGCCTTTGCGCCGGTGCAACTGCCTGTTGGTGTGGTGACTGCGCTCTTTGGTGTGCCGGTGTTCCTTTACCTGCTGCGGCGGCGTTGATGGCTTCGACCGACCGCAGCTCAGCCGTCCCTGCATTGCGCTGCCATGGTGTCACGCTACGCGCCGGCCAGCGTGAACTGGTGCGCGGACTCGATGTGCAGGTGCACGCCGGAGAACGCTGGGTCGTGCTCGGGCCGAATGGTGCGGGCAAGTCGAGCCTGCTGGCGGTGCTGGCAGGCGTGCGCTGCGCCCACGCTGGCGCCGTGCACCTGGCGGGCCATGACATCAACCAGCTCGATGGTCTGGCGCTGGCCGCACAACGTGCGCTGCTCACCGATCGCTGGCTCGATCCGTTTGCCGCCACCGTTCTCGACACCGTGCTCACGGCGCGTTATCGATTTGACGGCGACGCGGCCATGGCCGCCACGGCCGAGTCACAGGCGCAGGCAGCGCTGACTGAGCTCGACTGCGCTGACTTGCCGCAGCGCGACGTCCGCACGCTGTCGCGTGGTGAACGCCAGCGCG
>JBIIZX010000191.1:0-6588 GCA_044346055.1 Burkholderiaceae bacterium
GGCGGGCTCGTATGTGTGCGAGGTGGAAATTGACCCGGCCACCGGCGTCACGCGCATCGACCGTTTCACTGCGGTGGATGACTTCGGCAACATCATCAACCCGATGATCGTCGAGGGGCAGGTGCACGGCGGGCTGGCCCAGGGTATCGGCCAGGCGCTGCTGGAAGGCTGCCAGTACAACGATGACGGCCAGCTTGTCACCGGCACGCTGATGGACTACGCCATGCCGCGCGCCGATGACCTGCCCAAGTTCCTGGTCGAGACCGCCAAGGGCACACCGTGCACTCACAACCCGCTGGGCGTCAAAGGTTGCGGCGAGGCGGGCGCCATTGGCTCGCCGGCGGCGGTCATCAACGCCGTCACCGATGCGGTGTGGCACCTGGGCATCAAGGACGTTCCAATGCCGGCTTCGCCACACACGGTGTGGAAGACGTTGCGGGCCGCGAAGCACTGAGACCACCTTTGGACGTTGCCGTCGTCGCCCCGGCGTAGGCTGGGGCCCAAGTTAGAAGACGCGCATATTAGGCCCCGGCCTGCGCCGGGGCGACAAAGTAGAACGGGAGACACACAAATGCATCACACCCACTACCACCGCCCCGCCGCGGTCGCCGATGTCATCAAGCTGCTCGACCAGCATGGCGACGACAAGCTCATCGCCGGCGGCCAGTCCATCCTGCCCTCGATGCGGCTGGGACTGACCAGCATTGAAGGCTTCATCGACCTTAATGGAGTCGGCGAGCTGAAGGGCATCAAGGTCGAAGGCAATGGCGTGAAGATCGGCGCCATGGTGACGCATGCCGAGGTCGCCGCGTCCAAGGACGTGCAGGCCAAGGTGCCGGCGATTGCCTGCCTGGCAGCTGGCATCGGTGATCGCGCGGTGCGCAACCGCGGCACCATCGGCGGCTCGCTCGCCAACAGCGACCCGGCCGCCTGCTACCCGGCCGGCGTGCTCGGCATGGGGGCCACGATCCACACCAACACGCGCAGCATCCCGGCCGACGCCTTCTTCAAGGGCCTGTTCGAAACCGCGCTCAAGCCCGGCGAGATCATCACCGCGGTGACCTTCCCCGCGGTGGAAAAGGCCGCCTACATCAAGTTCAAGCAGCCTGCCTCGCGCTTTGCGATCGTCGGCGTGTTCGTCGCCAAGACATCCAGCGGCGCGCGCGTCGCGGTGACCGGGGCTGGCTCCCACGCGTTCCGCGTCAAGGCGCTGGAAGACAAGCTCAACGCCAAGTGGGCACCGGAAAGTTGCGACGGCGTGACCATCTCCACCGATGGCCTGAACGGCGACCTGCATGGCAGCGCCGAGTACCGCGCGCATTTGATCCCGGTGTTGACCAAGCGTGCGGTCGCGGCGGCGAGCTGAGGCAAGGTCGAGATTCATGAAAGCCACCGAGGACACCGAGCGCACCGAGAAAATCAAGGACAGCGAGCCTTTGACTCTTCTCGGTGTCCTCCTTGCGCTTGGTGGTTAACCAGTCGGCCCACAAAGCGGAGACACACATGGCAGTGCATTGGAAAGCCCCGGGCTTTGCGAGCGTCACTGCCTACGTCGCAGTGCGTGACTCGGTGGCGGCGGTGCAGTTCTATCAGCGCGCTTTCGGCGCCGAGCTCACCATGAAGCTCACGACGCCTGATGGCAAGTACGCGCACGCCGAGATTCGCATTGGCGATGCGCTGCTGATGTTGAGCGAAGAAAATCCGGAGTGGGGCAACCGCAGCCCGCAGGCGCTCGGCGGCTCGCCTGTGTTCTTCATGATCTACGTGCCCGATGTGGATGCCGCCTTCGCGCGCGCCATCGATGCCGGTTGCACTGCCGTGCGCCCCGTGCAGGACCAGTTCTACGGTGACCGCTCCGGCACCGTCAGCGACCCGTTCGGGTTCCAGTGGACGCTGGCCACGCACATCGAAGAGGTGGGCGAGGCCGAGGGCCAGCGCCGCATGGAAGCGATGTTTGCCAAGAGCTGAGGCGGCCGGTCATGCAGACACAAGAAATTCACCGCGGCCGGCTGATCGACCATGTGCACCTGATCGCAAACGATCTTGAAAAGACCAAGCAGTTTTATGCCGCCGTGCTCGGCGCGCTGGGGCGCAAAATCTAAGGCGAGGGCGACGGCTACTTCTGGTCCGATGAGCTGTTCGTGAGCCTGCCCGATCAGCACACACGGGGTGCGACCCGGGTCCATCTGGCGTTTCAGGCTGCTGATCGTGAGACGGTGCGGCGCTTCTTCGACGCGGCTCTCGCAGCCGGCGGCACCGACAACGGCGCACCCGGATTGCGCCAGTATCACCCCGACTACTACGGCGCGTTCGTCATCGACCCCGATGGCAACAACATCGAGGCCGTGACTCACGGCCTGGCGCAACGTTCTGCCGAGTCCGTCGTCGTGAGCTTCTGAGACTGCTTTTGCAGGGCGGCGGCGGCTCCGCTACCGTGCGTGCATGACTGCCTTGCCTGCCTCCATCGATGCCACGGCCGAGCTTCTGGCCGCCCACGATTACGTCGCCGACCGCCAGCTGGCCACGGCGGTCTTCCTTGCGCTCAAGCTGCAGCGCCCGTTGTTTCTCGAGGGCGAGCCAGGCACCGGCAAGACCGAGATCGCCAAGGTGCTGGCCGCCGGCCTCGGTGCGGAGCTGATCCGGCTGCAGTGCTACGAAGGACTGGATGTCGCAGGTGCTGCCTACGAGTGGAACTACGCGGCGCAGATGCTCGACATTCGCCTGACCGAAGCCGCACATCAGGAGCGCGAGGCACTCGCGCGCAACCTTTTTACCGAGCGCTTTCTCATCGAGCGACCGTTGCTGAAGGCCGTGATGCCGCACCCTGTGCCGCCGGTGCTGCTGATCGATGAGCTAGACCGAACCGACGAGCCGTTCGAGGCCTATCTGCTCGAGGTTCTGTCGGAGTTCCAGATCACCATTCCGGAGTGGAAGACCGTCAAGGCCGCGGTGCCGCCGGTGGTCATCATGACCTCCAACCGCACGCGCGAGATCCACGACGCGGTCAAGCGCCGCTGCATTTATCACTGGGTCGACTACCCGAGTGCTGCGCGCGAGTTCGAGATCGTGCGGCGCAAGGTGCCGGATGCCAAGGAGGCGCTTAGCCGGCAGATCGTCGCTTTTGTGCAGCAGCTGCGCACCATGGAGCTGTACAAGCTGCCGGGTGTCGCCGAGACCATCGAGTGGTCACGCGCGCTGCTGGCACTGGACAGCGTGGTGCTCGAGCCCGAGACCGTCAACAACACGCTCGGCGTGCTGCTGAAATACCAGGACGACATCGCGCGCGTGCAGGGCTCGGAGGCGGCGCGCATGGTGGAGAAGATCCGCTCCGAAGTCGTGAGAGCCTAGGTGGGTCCGTGTTGGGAACGGTTGGAGCAAATCGCCTGGCGATTTGCGAGTCAATCCTTACGGGTGCAGTGCGCGGCCGCTCCGGAGCGAAACCCGTCTGACTTGAAGCACTTCGCGTGCACGTGCGACGCGAAGCGTCGCGTACACGCGAAGTGAACCATCTTTCGGACAACGTCGTGCACTTTGCACGCGTGCTGCGGCGCGCCGGCGTGCCGGTGGGAACGGATCGCGTGCTGCTGGCGCTCGATGCCATGCAGGTCGCCGGTGTTGCATCGCGCGCCGACCTGTACGCCACGCTGCACTGCTGCCTCATCGATCGCGCGGAGCATCGGCTGCTGTTCGACCAGGCCTTTCACATCTTCTGGAAGGACCCGGACCTGCTGGGGCAGATGATGCGGATGCTGCTGCCGCAGGTCAGCGAGAAGCAGGGTGGGTCACCACCACCGCCGCCCGAGAACCGCCGGCTGGGTGAGGCGCTGGTCGGCGAGCTCAAGCGCGAGGCGGCGGCGCCGCAGGAGCGCATCGAGATCGACGCGCACCTGACCTGGAGCGACCGTGAGCAGTTGCGCAAGGCCGACTTCGACACGATGACAGCGGCGGAGTGGGAGCGCGCGCGGCGGCTGCTCAACGAACTTGAGCCGTTCTTCGCGCAGCTTGCGACGCGCAGGCACAAGGCATCGCACCGCGGCAGCCAGCTTGACCTGCGTGCGCTGCTGCGCCAGGCAGCGCGGCATGGCGGCGACATGGCCGAGCTGCCGCGTCGGCAACGCCGCACGCGCCCGGAGCCGCTGGTGGTGCTGCTCGACATCTCGGGATCGATGAGCCGCTACTCGCGCATGTTCCTGCACTTCGTGCATGGCCTGGCGGGCGGGCGCCGCGCGGCCGATCACCGGGTGCATGTTTTCGTGTTCGGCACGCGGCTCACCAACATCACGCGTGCGCTGCGTGCGCAGGACCCGGACCGCGCGATCAGTGAGGTGGTGGCAAGCGTGGACGACTGGTCCGGCGGTACCCGCATCGCTCATGCACTGACCGAGTTCAACCGGCGCTGGGCGCGCCGTGTGCTCCCGGGCAGCCCGACCGTGCTGCTGGTGACCGACGGGCTCGAGCACACGGACCTCGACACGCTGGCGCGGCAGGCCGAGCGGCTGACCATGTCGTGCCGCCGGCTGGTGTGGCTCAACCCCCTGCTGCGCTATGACGCCTTTGAACCCAAGGCGCGCGGCATCAAGGCGATGCTGCCGCATGTGGATGCCTTCCTGCCGGTGCACAATGTGCAGAGCCTGGAGCACCTGACCCAGGTGCTGTTGAGTCGCAGACAGGCCGCAGGCAAGCCGCTGACAAGCCGCAGATAAACCGCAGATAAACCGCAGATAAACCGCAGATCAATGCACGCACGCACACCATGGAACTGAAGGGCGAACGTACGCTGCCATCGGACCAGGCCACGGCCTGGTCCGCGCTCACCGATGTCGATCTGCTGAAGCTGTGCATCCCCGGCTGCGAGAGCATCACCGCGCTGGAAGGCAATCGCTACGAGATCCTGATGACCGCCGCGGTCGGCCCGGTGAAAGCCAAGTTCAAGGGCACGCTGGAAATGGCGGATGTGCAGGCGCCGGAGAGCTACACGCTCAAGTTCGAGGGCAGTGGGGGTGCAGCCGGTTTTGCGCGCGGCGCCTCGCAGGTCAAGCTCACCCCGCAAGGCGCGCAGCAGACGCTGCTCACCTACGCGGCCAATGCGCAGGTCGGTGGCAAGCTGGCGCAGGTGGGCTCGCGGCTGATTGATGCTGCAGCAGGTGCAACGGCCGACAAGTTCTTTGAAGCTTTTGGCGAGCAGCTGGCGGCGCGCACGCGCGTTGCGGGGGCTGCCGGCACGCCCGCGCCCTCTGGTCCGCCGTCGGCGAGCTTTGGCTTGTGGAGCCTCGTCAAGGCGTTCTTCAAGCGGCTGTTTGCCAAAATGTAGGGATCCTCATGCGTGCTGCGCTGCTCGTCATTGCCTTGTCGCTTTCACTGGCGGCCTGTAGTCGTCCCGGCAGCGGTGACACGCCCCTGCCCACCAAGGAGGGCACGATCGGTCGCGTGCAAAAGGGTCTGCAAAAGGCCGACGACGAGACCGCCAAGCGCCGCGCCGAGATCGACAAGGTGGGCGAGCCCGACGAGAGCAAGCCGGGCAAGTCGATCAGTTCGGGCTACTGAGGCGAGCCTCAGGCTGCCAAGGCCGCGCAAGGCGGGCACCGCTGTCAACGCAGGCACATCCGGCAAGGCAACTAGCGGCTGGCAACGGTCGACGGCGCCGGCTGCGTGGCGGCCACTTCGACCGCCTGCTCGTTGTAGTAGCCAGCGAGGCCAACCATCGCGGCGACCACCATCACGGTGGAGAACAGGGCGGCGAGGCCGGCCACGGCGCGGGTCAACTTGGAGGGGGTGCGGAAATCGGTCACGGTGGGCTCCTTCGGTTTGTCTGGGTCGGCAACGCGATGTCGTTGTCGATGGACGCACTGTGCGCCGCCACCCCCGCTTCAGTCCTTTAGGCGGGCTTAATCGCGCTGAATCCCGCCTGAATGATTCTGAATTGGTAATCAGTGATCCGTGATCCGTGATCGGTGATCGGTGAGCGGTGACCAGCCGCGGCCGGCGCTGATTACGCCCGCTGGTTTGGCGGCCCGAGTGCGGCAAGGTCGGCTTCGGCCTGCGCCAGGCTGCGGGCGGCCACGGGTCGATGGGCGCGCCGTCTGTGATGAGGAAGATCCAGGGCCGGTAGTAGGAGATGCCGTTGCTGCGATCGACGGCCTTGCGCGCGCGCACCAGCTTGAGCGCCTGTGTGATGGCCAGGCCCATCGGCGTGTCGCCGCTGGCTATGACCGCGGGCGGCTCGAAGTCGGCGGCGGTTGTAAGTGGCTGCAGCAATTGCACTGGACTAAAGGTCACGACGGCCAACTCGACGCGCTTGTTGGCGAGCGTGTCGGCCGCCAGGTTTTCGCGCGGTGACTGCAGCCCGCGGGTCAGCTCGCTGATCGGCGTCCCAGCCATCGCGCTGGACACGTCGAGCAGCAACACGCACTGGCAGCGAGGCTCGGGGTTGTTGGCGAAGTCGTTGGTGTCGAAGGAAGTCTGCGCGGCTGCAAGGGCGGTTATGCGGCGGCTGCTGGCGCGATGGATGCGTTCAGGGCCAACTCGGCAGGCAGCGCGCTGCGTCGGTGCGCGCAGGGACACGGGTTTCTTAGGGAAGACGCCGTTCTT
>JBIIZX010000192.1:0-6585 GCA_044346055.1 Burkholderiaceae bacterium
AGCAGCGCAGCAATGCATCGGTTACACCATCAGAACCGCCCAAATGGCACGGTCACTTGCTCCACCAGGCCCATACAACAGTGACTGGTGAAACATCCGGGCTAGATGCTCCGCCGGGCCTGGACGTTGCTGCCGAAGCCATCGGCGCGGCGGACGAAGCCGCGGTACCGCTCGCACTGGTCGCTGCAGTGACCGCCATCGTTGCCATGCTCGCGTTTGCAAGCCTGTACGTGGTGTGGACTGCGCCAGTCCTGTTTGCCGAGCTCATTTTCGACGGTGCGCTGTCTTACGCGCTGTATCGCCGCATTCGCGAGACCGAGCGGCGCCACTGGTTCAACACAGCACTGCGGATGACGTTTTTTCCGTTTGTCCTGACCGCCCTGCTGTTTTGGGGCGCCGGCTGGGCGATGCAAGCCTATGTGCCGAAAGCCGCATCCGTCGGCGAAGTGCTTCGTGCCGTGAAGACAGGGGATCGCTGAGCACGACAGCAACTGCCGGTACGAGCGATCGATGCCGCGGAGACTGCGATTGCTGCGTCAAACCGCAGCGACGAGTTGTTCTGCCAGCCGCAGCGCGGCGACCATGCTGCCGGCATCGGCCCGGCCGGTGCCGGCCAGGTCGAGGGCGGTGCCGTGGTCGACGGAGGTGCGCACGTACGGCAGGCCGAGGGTGACGTTGACACCATGGCCGAAGCTGGCGTGCTTGAGCACCGGCAGGCCCTGGTCGTGATACATCGCGAGCACGGCGTCGAAGCGCGCCAGCTGTGCGGGCACGAAAAGCGTGTCGGCGGGCAACGGACCGGTGACGTCGATGCCGCGCGCGCGCGCGGCCGCCAGCGCGGGGGCGATCACCTCGATCTCCTCGCGCCCCAGCTGACCGCTCTCGCCAGCATGCGGGTTCAAGCCGGCCACGCCGATGCGTGGCGCAGGCAACGCGAACTTGCTGCGCAGATCTTGCTGCAACACATCCAGCGTGGCCGCCAGTGACGCTGCCGTGATTGCGGCGGGCACGGCCGCCAGCGGCAGATGCGTGGTGGCCAGTGCGACCCGCAGGCCGCCACCAACCAGCAGCATCACCACGTGCGCGGCACCGCTGCGCTCGGCCAGATACTCGGTGTGGCCAAAGAACGGCGTGCGGATGGCCCGGCCATCGTTGATCACGCTTTTTTGCAGCGGCGCGGTGACGATTGCTCGATAGCGGCCTGTCATGCAGCCGTCGATGGCGCGATCAAGCGTGGCGATGACGTACTGCGCATTGCGCGGGTCAAGCCGGCCCGGCACGCTCGGACAAGACAGCGGTACGTGCACCACGCTGGCCCGCGGCAATGGCCAGCCGATGCCGATGGCGAAAGCCGTGGTCTCCAGCAGCGCAGCGTCGCCGATCAGCTCGACCGGCGCCTCGGCCAGCGCCGCAGCCCGCAACGCGATCTCGGGCCCGATGCCTGCAGGCTCGCCGGTGGTGATTGCGATCATGGGGATGATGTGAAACGTGCAAGTCAAAACCAGGCGGCGAGCGCCGCCACCGACATTTCACATTTCACGTTTCACCTTTCACCTATTCATCCAGCCGCAACTCCACATACGTGCGGTCGCGCAGCTGGCGCTGCCATTCCTGGAACGCTTCTTCGGCCTTGCGTTCGCGCAGCGCGAGGCGTGCGGCCTGGCGGTTGCGCTCCACCGGCGACTCCTCGACACGCCGCTCCAGCACTTGAATGAGGTGAAAGCCAAAGGGCGACTGCACGGGCTCGCTGACGTCTCCGGGCTTCAGGGCCGCCATGGCCTTCTCGAACTCGGGCACGGTGTCGCCGGGATAGATCCAGCCAAGCTCGCCACCGCGCGTGCTGCTCGGGTCGACCGAGTGCAGGCGCGCAATCTGGCCGAAGTCCTGCCCGCCCTTGACGATGCGATCACGCAGCTCGGCCAGGCGGCGCCGCACGTCCGGCTCGGGCGTCAGATCCGACACACGCAGCAGGATGTGCCGCACGCGCGTCTGCTGCACGGGGCCGGTGGCAAGCCGCGCATCCACGGCGTTGCGCCGCCCGACCAGCTTGAGCACGTGGAAGCCGCCGGGGCTGCGCACCACCGGGCCGATCTCCCCTGGCTTCAGGCCCTTGACGGCCTCCAGAAACAGCGTCGGCAAACGCTCCGTTGTGCGCCAGCCCAGCTCACCACCTTGCAGCGCCTCGCTGCCGGATGAAAAGCTGGCCGCCAAGCGCGCAAAGTCGGTGCCGCTGCGCGCCTGCACTGCCAACTCCTCGGCGCGCAGGCGCACTTCCTCGATGCGTCGTGTGTCCGAGTTGTCCGGCACGCGCAGCAGGATCTGCGCAATGTTGTACTCGATCGCGTTGGCCTCGACGCCAGCCTGCTCGGCAATGAAGTTGTCGACCTCGGCCTCGGTGATCTGGATGCGGTTGTCAACCTCGCGATCGCGCAGGCGCGAGGTGAGTATGTCCTCGCGCACGTCTTCACGAAAGCGCGCAAACGACACCCCTTCACTATCCAGCCGCGCCCGGAACTGCGGCAGCGACAGGTTGTTCTGCTCGGCAATGCGGCCAATGGCGGCGTTGACGGTCTGGTCATCGACGCGCACACCCGTTTCCTTGGCCAGCTGCACCTGCGCACGGTCGATGATCATGCGTTCGAGCACCTGCCGGCGCAGTACATCAGCCGGCGGCAGCGGGATGTTCTGGCGCTTCAGCTGCCCCTCTGCCACGCGGGTGCGCAGGTTCAGCTCGTTTAGCGTGATGACCTCGTCGTTGACCACGGCAACCACACGGTCGAGCGTGCGTCCATCGGGTGACACCGAGGGCACGGACGACGCGGGGGCCGCTGGTCGGGTGCGCGGCGACTGCGCCTGCGCCAGCAGCGGCAAAGCCAACATGGCACACGCCAAGGCAAGCGCACGGGCGCGCGCGATGCGAAACACCTGCTTCATTGTTGAACGCTTACTCGTAGACCTCGAAGCGCCCGGGCTGGCGCGGAGGCGGATTGATCATCTGGTAGCCGGGGATGTTACGCCGGAGCTGATCCACCGGACTGGTGCCGACACTGCCCAGACCGTTCAGCTCGATCGCAAAGAAAATAGCCGTCGTTGCGTTGTCGCCGGTGGTGACAAAGCGCTGTGCCGCAACCCGCGCCACCCAGCAGTCGGCCTTGTACTCGAAGCCGCCCAGCACCTCGACCCAGCGATTGTCGCGCTGTGAATAATTGGCGCGCGCCACGCCGTACCAGCGATTTGTCAGCGGCCACTGCATCGCAAAGTCCGTCTGCTGCAGCTCATTGATCTTGTAGCGGTAGGCAAGACTGAGCACCGAAGCCGGACGCGGTTGATAGCGCACGCCCACCGTCGCGCGCACCACCTGCTCTTGCGAGGTCGAGTGCTGCATCGCAAAGTCAACCAGCCAGCTGCGTGTGACCATGCCATTGAGCGCGAGCAGCAGATCGCTCGAGCGATCCTCGCGCACGCCGGCGCCACCCGGCAGGGCCACGCGCTGCGAGTCAAAGTAGTAGCGCTGGCCGATGGCCGCGCGCAGCCGCTCCACGCCAGTCTCGGCGTCCTGCAGGCGTGACACGACCGCGGCAGTGAGCTGGTTGGACTCGGCAATCCGGTCGCCACCCACGAAAATGTTCTCGTTGAACAGTTGCGCGAAATTGAAGTCCGCCAAGGCACTGTCAAAGTTGGGCAGGTCGTTTTGCTGCCGGTACGGGATCTTGGAGTAGTACAGGCGCGGCTCGAGTGTCTGCACCATCTCGCGTGAGGCCAGTATGGTCTCGCGCTCGAATACGAGGCCCGAGTCAAACGACGCAATGGCCAGATCGCGGCTGCGTTGCGTGCCATTGGGCCGCAGCTGGGAATCCAGGTCGTAGCGCGTGGAGTGCCACTGCACCTTGGGCACCACGAACCACCCCGGCGCCAAAAGGGGGTACGACACGCTGGGGTTGACGATCAAACGCGTGCCATTTTCCAGCAACGGGTGCTCGAAGCGCGTCGCGTCGGTGGCAAGTGCGACGTCGAAGCCCGCCCAGTCGAGGCGGCTGGCCCCGAGCGTGACCTGTGGCACCCGTTCGTAGGGCTTGACCACCGGCGCCAGCGGATCCTGCAGCGTCTGGTTCTTGGTGATGCGCACCGCCGTGTTCCAGTAGGGTTGCGCATAGTTGACAAAGCCCTCCTGCGGCAGCACCGAGGTCGAGCCTTCGACGATGTTCTTGCCGAAGTCGACAAAGTAGCGGTCATCCGAGACACGGCTGTAATTGATGCCGGCGCCAAAGCCGCTGCGTCCGGCCCATTGCTGCTGCGTGGAGAACAGCTCGCGCGAACGGCCGACTTCGCGGTCGTTGTTGATGACGTTGTATTGCACCAGCCCCCGGAAGGTCGGCTCGAGAAAGCGGAACTGGTTCTGCAGCATGACGCCGCGCTTGCCCATGATGCGCGGTTCAATGGTGGCATCGCGATTGGGCGCAATGTCAAAGTAGTACGGCACCGAGGCTTCCCAGCCCACCTTGGAGTTGACGCCAAAGCTTGGCATCACGAAGCCGCTGCGCCTGCGCTCGCCCAGTGGGAAGCTGAACACCGGCGAGTAGAACACCGGCCAGTCCTTGAAGTACAGCGTCGCGTTGCGCGCGTTGCCCGCTTCATCGATGCGGTCAAAGTCCATGCGCTCGGCACGCACCCACCAGGCCCGGTCCTCGGGTGCGCAGGTCGTGTACTCCGCGCCAAACATGCGGGTGAGTTCTGGGCCCAGGAACTCCAGCTTGCCGGCACTGCCGCGCGCGTTGGCTGGGGCATAGGTGTAGTTCACGTCCGGCATTGAGCCGGTCTGGGCTTCGAGCCGATAGTCAAGCTGCGGGCCGGTGAACAGCGCGCCATCGCGGAACAGCCGTGCATTGCCGCGCACGCGCAACAGGTCTTCGCCATAGTTAAACAGAATGCGGTCACCGCGCAGCACCGCTCCACCAGTGCGAACTTCAGCGTTGCCCTTCATGGTGAACTCATCAAGCATGTCACCGCTGATGGCATCGGCGCGCGCAAATGTGACGCCGGACGGCGTGCCGGGCGCGCGAGAGGCGCCCAGGGCGCGCTCCAGTTTCAGCACGGGTGTCTGCGGCGGTTCGGGCGGGGCAGCCGATTTAGTTGGCGCGCCAGCAGCCGAGGTCGCCTCACCGGCGGCTTGCGCCTGCGCGTTCGTCGTTGCCATCAGCGCCACGAGTGCCGTCAGTGCACAGAGCACGGCAGCGGCCATGGGCTGCAGGCGATGGAGCGGGCGGCGTTGCAGGATCAAGGCGAAGGTGAAAGGGGCCGGTGGGAACAGCCTGCGCGGGTTCGGTCAGACCAGCGCTCGCTGGTCGTGGGACGCATTTCCCCGTGCACGGGACGCGCGCGTCACAACCCGCATGGCACCGTGCCTCGGATGACGCGTGGCATTATAGGTTTGCCGGATCGCGCCTTTGGCTCGCGAGCTTCGAGCCGTACGTCTTTTCTGCCTTGTGCCTCCGTTTTCTGGTTGGTCGGTGTTCGAGCGCCAATGACGCTCCATCACGCCCTTGCGTGGCGTTTGCACTCCTGCCCGTTGGTCCGCTGCCCGTTGAACCGCTGCCCGTTGAAGCGCCGCCCTTCCTGCCACTGCCCGCCGAACCACCGTCTGCCGTGACCGCACCCGACGACGCCCGCCTTTCAGCCGCGCGTGTCTGGCTGACCAAGGCGCCTGCCGACCTTGCCCTCGACATCGCCAGCCTGCGACCGGCCTCAGCCGACGCGAGCTTTCGGCGCTACTTTCGTCTCGACGCGGCGGGTGCCAGCGGCGGCACGGCCATCCTCATGGACGCGCCGCCAGAGAAGGAGGACTCACGCGCGTTCTTGCACGTGGCGCAGTTGCTTGCTGCTGCCGGCCTGAACGCACCGCGCGCTCTGGCACAAGACCCGGCGCAAGGCTTCCTGCTGCTGACCGACCTGGGCAGTACCACCTACCTTGACGCGCTGAACGAACCGGCGGGCAAGGACGCGGCGCCGCATCTCTTTGCCGATGCGACCTCGGCACTGCTCACCTGGCAGCTGGCCAGCCGGCCCGAGGCGCTGCCGCCCTATGACGCCGCGCTGCTGCAACGCGAGCTGGCGCTCTTTCCGGACTGGTACATCGGGCGCCATTTGCAGCACACGCTGACACCGCTGCAGCGCGAGCGCCTGGCAGCGATCGAGCGGTTGCTCATCGACTCGGCACTGGCCCAGCCGAAAGTCTTCGTGCACCGCGACTACATGCCGCGCAACCTCATGCTGAGCGCGCACAACCCCGGCATCCTTGACTTCCAGGACGCGGTGTACGGCCCCGTCACCTATGACGTGGTGTCGCTGTTCCGCGATGCCTTCATCTCCTGGGAGGAGGACCAGGTGCTCGACTGGAGCATCCGCTACTGGGAGCAGGCGCGCCGCACCGGCGTGCTGGGCGAGCTGGGCCACGATTACGGCGAGTTCTATCGCGCCTTTGAATGGATGGGACTGCAGCGCCACCTGAAGGTGCTGGGCATCTTCGCGCGCATCAACTATCGCGACGGCAAGCCGCACTATCTGGCCGACACGCCGCGCTTTGTCCGC
>JBIIZX010000193.1:0-6566 GCA_044346055.1 Burkholderiaceae bacterium
CCGCGGCTGACACCCAGACTCAGCAGCGCATCAATGCACCGGTTACACCATCAGAAACGCCCAAATGGCACGGTCACTTGCTCCACCAGGCCCATACAACAGTGACTGGTGAAACATCCGGGCTAGATCGCGATCATTCTGGAGGTCACGCATGTGCGATCCAAGTGTTATCAGGCCCGAGTAATCATGCACAGGTTGTGGCGCGCGAGTGGGCGCTAACACTGCTTGGTGCGACTTGGCTCCGTGCCCGGCGCGCCGGCCCTCAAGCTCGCGCCCCCGCTGCCGATACCTTGGGTAAGAACCGTCCTGCACCCCCACGCATCGACGCACCTCACGCCACCCACACACGACCTCATGTTCAAGTTCGCCTTCATCCTCGGCATTGCCATCGAGTGGCTGCGCGGTCCGCTGGTCGCCAGCGCCAATGCGCTCGCCAGCGCCAGCCTGCGCGCGCTGATGTTCATGCTGCTGGCCTGGACCATCCTCGAGTCCTGCCGCTTGTTGTATCGGGCGGTGCAGTCGCTGGAAGATCAGGCATAGATCCGAGCTAACGCACGCAGGGCATATTGCGGTTCACGTGAGTTGCGGTCGCGGCCGCGAGCAGTGAGACTTGCAAGCCAGAGTGCAGCGGTGATCTTCATGCCGCAGTTTTGACTATGCAGGGCAGCCAGCAACACTCTCGTCCGTGCTCGTCTCGCGGAGCAAGACGAGGGGCGTCAAAGTCGGGCCTATCATCGTTCGTCCATCTACTGGAGTGACCGATGAAGCTCTACTACAGCCCTGGCGCCTGCTCCCTGTCGCCACACATCGTCCTGCGCGAAGCGGGCCTGCCGTTCTCGCTCGAGAAGGTCAACCTGCGGACCAAGCGCACGGCCAGTGATGCCGACTTCACGCGCATCAACCCCAAGGGCTATGTGCCGGCGCTGCAGTTCGACGACGGCAGCGTGCTCACAGAAGGCGCGGCGATCGTGCAGTGGGTCGCCGACGAGGTGCCGGCCAAGCACCTGGTGCCAGCCGCCGGCACCATGGAGCGCTACCAGGTGATCGAGTGGCTCAACTTCATCTCCACCGAGCTGCACAAGAACTTCAGCCCGCTTTTCAACCTGGCCACGCCGGAGGCCACGCGCGAGATGCAACTGGCCACGCTGGCCAAGCGCATCGGCTATTTTGAGCAGTGCCTGGGAGATGCCTATCTGATGGGCGAGCACTTCACGGTGGCCGATGCCTATCTGTTCACCGTGCTTGGCTGGGCCAAGCACGTGAAGGTGGATCTGTCGCCGTATCCAAAGGTCAACGCGCATCTGGCGCGCGTGGCGGCGCGGCCGGCGGTGCAGGAGGCGTTGAAGGCAGAGTGATTCGAAGCGGGTGTACGCGACCCTGCGGGTCGCACGTGCACCCGCTTCGCTCAGAGTTTGAGGGTCGACCTTCGGAGCGGCCGGGCGGCCGACCCATTGGCAACTGCAACGGGCGCGCTGCGCGAGCAGGACCTCGGCGTCGGTTGACTGGGGCTCCCGCCGAACGTTGTCGGCGCGAGCGGCCAGGCTATTGCGAGCGCTTGATGTTTCTTCGTTGCCCCGGCGCAGGCCGGGGCCCAATTTGACGTTGGCCTACCTGAGCCGCGTCGGTGCGAAGGCGACGATGCTTGATCTGCCACGCCTTGTCCTTCTCGACTCCGTTGCCAACGTGGACGCGGCGCACACCGGTGCGCTCATCGTCACGGGCTCGCATGGGGGTGTCAGCGCAGCGCGGTTTGCGCTTGGGGTGCCGGCCTGGTGCTATGTGTTCAACGACGCCGGCGTTGGCAAGGACGGGGCGGGCGTGAGCGGGCTGGCGCTGCTGGCCGAGCACGGCCAGGCGGCGGTCACGGTGGCGCACGGAAGTGCGCGCATTGGCGAGGCGGCTGACAGCTGGGACAGCGGCGTCGTCAGTGCGATCAATGCGCCGGCAGCGGCGCTGGGCCTGCGGGTGGGGCTGCGACTGAATGCGCTGGCGGTGGCGGATTCGTGAGTGACATGCTTGCAAGCGTCGCTGTCGCCGATGATGCCGCCAATGACGCCGCCAATGGCGCCGCCTCAGGCGACGAGACCGTGAGCGACGCCCCACCGAGTGGCCCGAGTTCAACCAGTTCCAGCGCGCCTGTTTCTGCTGCCGCCACTGCCTGGCGCGCAATGCGATAGACGTCGGCATCAAACACGCGCTGCAGATCGCTGCGCGCCAGCAGCTGCGCCGCATCAAGCGTGCGCACGGTGCCCAGATGGCACCAGCGATCCACGACATGCACGTCATCGCGAAAGCGCGCGGCGTTGCGCTCCACCAGCGCGATGGCGCCGGCAAACGGCCAGGGCGCGATGCGCGCCGGCGCCAGCGCGGCCAGCAGCCGCTCCATGTGGGCGTCCAGGGGCTCGGTGCCGACGCAGGCACCATGGCAGCGGTGCAGTTGCAGTGCAAAGCAGCCGCGGCTGGGCTCAGCTCCATCCTTGCTCTTGGGCACGCGCTCCAGCCCCAGCGTCTTCAGGCACAGCGCCTGTTCGCGCGCCAGCCCCGTGAGCCATTGGCGCGCGCTGGCGCGCGAGGAAAACGGGCCCACATGCTGATGCGCGCCCTCGAGCGGCAGCGCGCTGGCCGGTGCGATCTTCGGGCGGCCTGCGGCGTCGAGCGAGAAGGTCACCGCGTTCATGCGCCGGCGCAGCGCGATGTTGTGCGATGGCAGCTGCGTCTTGACGAGCCCGGCCTCGCGCAGCAGCGCGCCGATCTCGCCAGCGCATTCTTCCCACTCGATGCGGCACACCTCCTGCGACAGCTTGGCGTCCTGCGCATTGCTGCTGTCAGCCGAGAAATGGCCCTGCACGCGCGCGCGCAGATCGACACTCTTGCCGATGTAGATCGGGTGCGCGTTCAGTCCGTAGAACAGGTAGACGCCGGGTGCAGTGGGGATGTCGTCGAGCGCATTGGCGGCCAGCATCGGCGGCGTGGCCGAGCGCGCCAAGAGCAGTCTGATGGCCTTGTCCACCTCCGCCCGCGGCCGCCGCTCGTACAGCCGCTGGATGAAGCGCCACAGCACCTTGGCATCGCCGAGCGCACGATGGCGCTCCTCGCCGGTGAGGTCAAAGCGCGCCACGATGGCATCGAGCGAATGCGGCGCGCGGTCCGGGTACAGCGCGCGCGACAACCGCACCGTGCACAGCGTGGTGGCGCGCCACGGGATGCCCAGCCGCGCGAACTCCGCTCGCAAGAAGCCGTAGTCAAAGCGCGCGTTGTGCGCCACGAACACGGCGTCGCGCAACTGCTCCAGCACGGTCTCGGCCAACTCGGCAAAGCGCGGTGCGCTGCGCACCATCTCGTTGGTGATGCCGGTGAGCCACTGGATCTCGGACGGAATCGACCGCTCCGGATTGACCAGCGACGACCACTCGGACACGCGCAGCGCCTCGCCGTCGCTGTCGACCGTCACGATGCCGATCTCGGTCACGCGCTCGCGCGCGGCGGCGGTGCCCGTGGTCTCGAGATCGACGAAGCACCAGCGACGGACACCGTCGCTCAGCGAGGCCAGGGGCAGCACGGAGGTGGCAGGCAAGTGTGGGTAAATGCAGGCGAGGGTGCCGCGCCTTGATGGTGCCGTGCAGCGAGGTGCAGCAGCACGCGTGACGTTGACTGGCAAGAGATCATAGGCTGCCGAGCTGGCCATCGCGCAGCCACTAGTCCGACCAGCACGCGGTGCTACAGTTCGCGCCTCGCTGATTTGTTGATCCGCTTGCGGGCGCGTAGGCAGCCTATGGCCGCCGACCACCTCCGCTAAAGAGATCCACGCAAGCGCCAACGCGCCTGTTGTGCCCCACGGAACCCGACAAGTCCGCGTGCTTGCCGGGTTTTTTTGCGCCCGGGTTTTCTATCAATCACCGGGATCCATTTGCCGTGACCAGCGCATCAGGCTCCGTGGGCATCGTCAAGCCCCAGCCGTTCGCCTTCAGCGAGCCGCTGGCGCTCGCCAGTGGCGCGAGCATTCGCGACTACAGCCTGATTGTGGAGACCTACGGCACGCTGAACGCCGACAAATCCAATGCGGTGCTCATCTGCCACGCGCTGAATGCCTCGCACCACGTGGCCGGCGTCTACGCCGAGCAGCCGAAGAGCGTGGGGTGGTGGGACAACATGGTCGGGCCGGGCAAGGCGGTGGACACTGACCGCTTCTTTGTGATCGGCGTCAACAACCTCGGCTCGTGCTTCGGCTCCACCGGGCCGATGTCGCTCGACCCCACGACCGGCAAGCCGTATGGCGCGCGCTTTCCGGTCGTGACGGTGGAGGACTGGGTGCATGCGCAGGCGCGCCTGGCCGACCGGCTCGGCATCGAGCGCTTTGCCGCGGTGATGGGCGGCTCGCTGGGCGGCATGCAGGCATTGTCGTGGACGCTGCAGTATCCGCAGCGGCTGGCGCATTGCGTGGCGATTGCAACCACGCCCAAGCTGTCAGCGCAGAACATCGCGTTCAACGACGTGGCGCGCAACGCGATCCAAAGCGACCCTAATTTTCACGGCGGTGATTACTACGCGTGGGGCGTGGTGCCCAAGCGCGGCCTCAGGGTCGCGCGCATGATTGGCCACATCACGTATCTGTCGGGCGACGACATGGCCGAGAAGTTCGGCCGGGCGCTGCGCGGCAAGTCCGACGGTGACGCCTATGCCTTTGGCTACGGCGTGGAGTTCGAGGTCGAGAGTTATTTGCGCTACCAAGGCGACAAGTTCTCCGAGTACTTCGACGCCAACACCTATCTGCTGATCACCCGCGCCCTCGACTACTTTGATCCGGCGCGCCACCACGGTGGGGACCTGGTGCGTGCACTGGCGCCGACGCAGGCCAGGTTCCTGCTCGCGTCATTCACGACCGACTGGCGCTTTCCGCCCGAGCGCTCGCGCGAGATCGTCGAGGCATTGATCCGCAATGGGCGTGATGTGGCCTATGCGGAGGTCGACGCACCGCATGGCCACGACGCCTTTTTGCTCGACGACGCGCGCTATCACAAGGTGGTGGCGGCCTACTTCGACCAGATCTATCGCGACTGCGTCGTGACCCCGCATGGGCCTGCTGCGCCAGCATCGACGACGGCTGCGACGGCGGCCTCGACTTCGAATCGGCTGGCCGCGCGCAAGGAGGCGGCATGAACGCCGTGGTGCAAGGCGCGCGGCTGCGCTATGACCTGGATCTCATCGCCAGCTGGATCAAACCGGGTTCCCGCGTGGTCGATCTGGGTTGCGGTGACGGCGCCTTGCTGGCCTACCTGCGCGATGTGCGCGGCTGTCGCGGCTATGGCGTGGAGATTGCCGATGCGCTCGTGCTCGAGTGCGTGAAGCAGCGCGTGAACGTGGTGCAGGCCAATCTGGATGCCGGCCTGCGCCTGTTTGACGACGACATGTTCGACACGGTGGTGCTGTCGCAGACGCTGCAGGCGGTGCACCAAGTCGAAAGCGTGCTGCGCGAGATGGCGCGCGTCGGGCGTGAGGGGATCGTGAGCTTTCCCAACTTTGGCCACTGGAAGCACGCGCTGAGTCTGCTGGCCGGGCGCATGCCGGTGACCAGGCAGATTCCGTATCAGTGGTACGACACACCCAACATTCACCTGTGCACGCCCAAGGACTTCGAGATCCTGGCCGCACGCCTTGGGCTCATCATCACGGACAAGGCGCTGCTGGCCGAAGGCAAGCCGGTGGCTGCGCTGCCGGCGTTGCGGGCGACGTTGGCGATCTATCGGTTCGAGACGCGACCGGTAGGAGGCGGGAGTTAGGGGTCGGCAGACGCGAGCCGGGGAGTAGGCTCGATCCTCAATCCTCAATCCTCAAGAGATGACTCTGCGCGACCAGCTGATCCGCAATTTCAACGAGGTCGAGCTGAAGACCGACGAGCGCGCGCCACTGTATGACGGAACGCGTGCGGCGCCCGTCATCGGGCCGCAGGCAGGATTGCCCGGCCGCAAGATCGGCTGCGGCATCGACATCGTGCCGCCGGGCAAGCGCTCCTGCCCGTACCACTTTCACTACGCGCAGGAAGAAGTGTTCATCGTGCTCGAAGGCGAAGGCACGCTGCGCGTGGCGGGCGAGATGATTCGGATCCGCGCCGGTGACGTGATCTCGATCCCGCCGGGGCCGCAGTATCCGCACCACATCATCAACACGTCCGCGGCACCGCTGAAGTACCTGTCGCTGTCGACCAAGGAGTACCCGGAGGTGTGCGAGTACCCGGACTCGGGCAAGTACATGGCCTTCACGCCGGAAGAAGGACCGCTGTTGCAGCGGGGTCGCATGCACCGGCCGGACACGGACCTGGACTACTGGGACGGCGAGGCCTGAGAGCCTGAGAGTCTTTCGCTCATGCCCGCTCATCACCCCAAAAACACCCCTGCTCGTCGTTGCAAATGCTCGCCATAGCCCGAGCTATGGCTGCGCTTTGCGCCTAGCCCGGATGTTTCACCAGTCACTGTTGTATGGGCCTGGTGGAGCAAGTGACCGTGCCATTTGGGCGTTTCTGATGGTGTAACCGGTGCATTGATGCGCTGCTGAGTCTGGGTGTCAGCCGC
>JBIIZX010000263.1:0-5307 GCA_044346055.1 Burkholderiaceae bacterium
ACGAACTCAACACCACCGCGCGCAACAAGCTCAAAAGCGCACAGCGGCGACCCTCGATCATCGCTGCCTGCTGGGCTCAGGCCGAATTGTGGTGATGTCGCTATTTAAGGAAAGCTCAATAGAAGCAAGATTCATGGTGCGCCTCATCAAACCCGCATAACCCCTCATCAATGCTTGTTCAGCATAGGCCGCTGGGGTGCCCGGGCCGATGATCGAACGCAGATGATGGCGAGTTTGTGTTCGACACTTGGTTCCGGACCGGACGTGTCTACCGGAACGCGCTCGCGGGGGGTCGAGCCACTCCGAGGGCGAGAGATGGAGATCGCAAGTGCCGGCAGTCCGGGCCGGGCAGTCAGGCACCGCGGTCCGCCCCGAAGGCGTGACAGGATCGGTGGCACACCCATGACCCCGACGGGCCGCCCCGAGGGGGAATACCTGAGCGCGCGGCGCGAGCGTAAGTCCATTGACCCCGACGGGCCGCCCCAAGGGCGAACCCCCGAGCGCTCAGCGCTAGGGTCGTCCAGTGAGCCGGCCGAACCGCGACCTGACTCGGTGCCGTCGCGGCGCACGCGGCCCTGCGTCAGCGCGATGCGGACGCACCATCCTTCACGGACAGTGCGACCGGGCTGATCCTGGCGATCAAAGGTGTCTCGCCAGGATCCGGAGCATCAGCATGGCCGCACGATCCGCGCGATCAGGACTTACCGAAGCTTGCCTTGGCTGCTGCAAGGCAGCTAGCCTTCGCGTCGCCCGACATGGCGTCGCACTTCTCGACGGCCACCTTGTAGTCGGCATCTCGCTTGGTCGCCGCGGCGTCTGACCTGGCCTCGCCTATCTCCTTGCCCATCTTGGCGTCGGCCAGCGCCTTGACCTCGATGGCCTTGGCCTCCTGGACGCAGACGTCCTTGGCATTGCCCGACTTGTCGTCGCAACGTTCCTTCGCAACCGCGTACGCGGTCTCTGCCTTGACGGTCAACAGCTTGTTCCGGTCACCGGACTTGCCCGTGTGGTTGTACTCGAGCTCAGCCAGCGCCACCTTTTCCTTGGCCTTGGCTTCCTCGACGCAGATGTCCTTGGCGTTGCCGGAGCGCGAAGCACATGACGCCTTGTCGGACTTGAAGTCGGCACTGATGCGGGTCTTGGCGGCGTTGTAGTCGGCCTTGCCGATGGTTTGTGCCTGTACCGGCGCAAACGCCAGGAGAACGGCTGCCGTAAGGGCAAGCTTGACGCTCGAATTGATATTCATACGATCCTTGTGGTAAATGTTTGATCGGGTCACCGCCTCGGTAGAGACGAACACGATCGACGATCGACAGTGACAGCAGCCGCCTGACACGAAGTCCGGCAGCGGCTGCCGTGGGGCCCCGGTTACTTGATCCGAATGTCGTTCTTGACCGACTTCACGCCACTGACCGCGCGGGTCACCTCGACCGACTTGTTGATGTCGGCCTGTGTCTTGACGAAGCCGCTCAGTTGAACCGTGCCCTTGAAGGTCTCGACATTGATTTCCGCGACCTTCAGCGAGGGCTCGTTGAAAATGGCGGCCTTCACCTTGGTGGTGATGACCGAGTCATCGACGTACTCGCCGGCGCCTTCCTGCTGCGCGGTCGAAGCGCAGCCTGCCGTTACGACCAGCGAACTGCCAAGGAAGATTGCAAGGACGATCTTGTTCAGTTGTTTCATGTCGACTCCAAGGTGTTGGGGTAAAAACTTCCGGAATCCGGCAACCGGTCGACTCACCGTTACCCTGGATGACCCTGCATCAGCGCGTCCACGAGCAGTGGCGCAGCGCCTGTAGGAGTCATCGCGGGGTCGAAAGTCAGCGTGTCGCAGGAGACGCGGTGCGTGGATTTGCCATCAGGTTCACACCTTAACGACGCACGGCGGCACTGTCGGTGCGGTAGCGCTCATTGGTCCGCGGATCACGCGCTTGTGACTCAGAGCCTCAGAGCTTTTCGAGCGTGGCCGAGCAGCGCGCCAAAACACACCTGATCAAGGCGCAAAGCGCAGCCATAGCTCGGGCTGTGGCGAGCATTTGCAACGACGAGCAGGGGTGTTTTGGACAGATGAGCGCGCATGAGCGAAAGGCCTCAGACTCTCTGTGCGCTACCGCACAAACATGCGCTCGCAAGAACCCTATAGTGCGTTCGTGAGCGCATTGGCACTGCGGTCATCCGCAAAGTCGTCTTCGCCGAGTGAAGTGTGAGTTCAAAAAATGAAGCTTCAACAGTCAAAGCGCGCCACTCCAGCGCAGAACCATCTGCTCGCGGCACTGACTGCCCCGGAACAGGAACGCCTGTTCCCGCAACTGGAGCTCGTGCCGATGCCGCTGGGCACGGTGCTGTACGAGTCGGGCAGCCACCTCGGCCATGTTTACTTCCCCACCACCAGCATCGTGTCTCTGCTTTACGTGATGGAAGACGGCGCGTCGGCCGAGATCGCCGTGGTCGGCAATGAAGGGCTGGTCGGCGTCGCCCTGTTCATGGGCGGCGAGACGACACCGAGCCGCGCTGTCGTGCAAAGCGCCGGCTTCGCCTACCGCCTCGCCGGTGCCCGCCTGAAAGAGGAGTTCGGTCGAAACGGCTCGATGCAACACCTGATGCTGCGCTACACGCAGGCGCTGCTGACGCAGATGGCGCAGACCGCGGTCTGCAACCGACACCACTCGGTCGATCAGCAACTGTGCCGCTGGCTGCTGCTCAGTCTCGACCGCCTGGCGTCCAACGAACTGACGATGACCCAGGAGCTGATCGCCAACATGCTCGGTGTGCGCCGCGAGGGCGTCACCCAGGCGGCCGGAAACCTGCAGTCCGCGGGACTCATCAAGTACAGCCGCGGGCGCATCACCGTGATCGACCGGCCCGGCCTCGAGCGGCGCGTGTGCGAATGCTATGAGGTGGTCAAGAAGGAGTTCGATCGACTGTTGCCCAACCTGCCGGTCCGCTGATCGCGTCTTTGCCTCGACTGCGCATTCCCGGCTCACCTGTTGCTCGAGGAGAGCCCGATGTCCGCTACCCGGCGCCTGGCGCCACTGAAACCACTGAACCGACTGCTGGACGCGCTGCCTCGCTCCGACGCGCGCCGCCTGCTGGCCGCCTGCGACGAAGTCGAGCTGGCATTCGGCGCTGTCCTGTACGAACCCGTCGCGCGCATCCGGTACGTCTATTTCCCGACCGGCGGCTTCGTCTCGCTGATGATTCCGGTCGACGGCACGACCAACCTCGAGGTGGGACTCGTGGGCAACGAAGGGATGCTTGGCGTGCCCCTGGTGCTCGGCGTTGATGTGTCGCCGCTGCGGGCCCTGGTGCAGGGCGCGGGACCGGCCTGGCGCATGAGCGCCGAGGTCTTCACCGCCGAGTTCGATCGCAGCCCGGCGCTGCGCCGCGTGCTGCTGCGCTACCTGCAGGTGCGGATGAGCCAGCTGTCGCAGACCGCCGCGTGCACCCGCTTTCACGTGGTCGAAGAGCGGCTGGCGCGCTGGCTGCTGATGACCCAGGACCGCGCGCACTCCGACGCGTTCCGCGTGACGCACGCCTTCCTCGCCTACATGCTGGGGGTGCGGCGCGTGGGCGTGACCAAGGCGGCCAATGCACTGCAGAAGCGCAAGCTGATCAGCTACCACCGCGGGGCCATCATCATCCTCGACCGCGCGGGCATGGAGACGGCGGCCTGCGGCTGCTACCAGGCCGATCGGAGCACCTATGAAAGCCTGTTGGCCGCCGCCTGAGCGCTCGCACCGGATGCGCGCCTGCGGGTGCGATGTCTCGGGTCCGGCAACGTGCCAGCGGGCCGCGGGAACGGCGCAGCGACGATGCAACGCCCGCGCCTTTGCATGGATGACCCGGGAGCCCCATGTCCTCCTACGATGAGAACCCATCCGGCTTCCTTGAAGACAGGGCGCTTCTCGTGCTGCTGGTTGCCGTCACCCTCGCCTTCGGCTGGATCCTGCTGCCGTTCTACGGGCCGATCCTCTGGGCTGTCGTCATCGCACTGCTGTTCGCGCCCTTGCAGCGTCGGCTGGTGCCGCGGCTAGGGGGCCGGCGCACACCGGCGGCACTGCTGACGCTGCTGACCGTCGTGCTCATCGTGATACTGCCGTTCGCGATGATCACCGCCGCCATGGCGCGCGAGGCGATGCTGTTGTACGAAAACCTGCAGTCGGGCACCTGGGACGCGACGCTTGATCTGCACCGCGCCTTCGACGCGCTGCCCGGGTGGGCCAGGGAGATGCTCGACCGCATCGGGCTGGCCAGTTTCGGCACCGTGCTGCGTCGGCTGGCCGCCGCGCTGGCGCAAGTCAGCAACTTCGTGGCGACACACGCGCTCGACATCACCCAGGACACCTTCGACTACGTCGGCGGGCTGTTCATCACCTTGTACCTCACGTTCTTCCTGATCCGCGACGGCGAAGCCGTGGCGCGAACGGTGCGGCGTGCACTGCCGCTCGCGTCCGCGCACAAGCGGGAGCTGTTCGCGAAGTTCTCCACCGTGATCCGCGCAACGGTCAAGGGCAGCCTGCTGGTGGCAGCGGTCCAGGGCGCGCTGGGCGGCATTGCCTTCTGGTTCCTCGGCCTCAGCGGCGCCGTGCTGTGGGCAGTCCTGATGGCCGTCTTGTCGCTGCTGCCGGCGATCGGCGCAGCGCTCGTATGGCTACCGGTCGCAGCCTACCTGTTGCTCACCGGCGCGCTCTGGCAAGGCCTCGCGCTTGTCGCCTGGGGCGTGCTCGTGATCGGACTGGTCGACAACGTCCTGCGACCCGTGCTGGTGGGCAAGGACACCCGCATGCCCGACTACGTGGTGATGATCAGCACGCTTGGCGGGGTGGCTGTGTTCGGCGTCAACGGCCTCGTCGTTGGGCCCGCGATCGCGGCGATGTTCATCGCGGTCTGGCACATCTACGCCACACGGCACGCGGACGACTCAACGTCGCACCGCGTCGAGTCTGAAGGCGCCGACGCCGATGCGCGCAACCAGCGGGCGGCCGCACAGTGACCCCCAAGTCGAACGGCGCGACGTGCAGATCACGCCGTGGATCAACAGTCGGGCCAAGCCCATCGGGTCGGTTGCCAACGAGCACCGCCGCCCGCGTCAATCACTTCTTCTTATTGGAGTCCTCGTTGTCTTTGGAGACCTCGTGGCCGATCACGCCGCCGACGACGGCGCCACCGACAGTTCCAATCGCGCTGCCGCCCGTCAGCACCGCGCCACCCACCGCGCCGGCGCCCGCACCGATCGCGGTGTTCTTGTCCTGGTTCGACATGCCTGCGCAACCGCTTAGGCTGATGAGCACGGCCGCGGCGACTGCGC
>JBIIZX010000194.1:0-6546 GCA_044346055.1 Burkholderiaceae bacterium
TGCAGGCGGCCAGATCGATATTGTTGTAGCCGACCGCGATGTTGCTCACGACCTTCAGCTGCGGGCAGGCGGCCAGCAGCGCGTCGTCCACGCGCTCGCCGGCAGTCAGCAGTGCGCCGTCGGCCGCTTGCAGGCGCGCGGCCAGTTCATCTGCCGACAGCGCGACGTCACTTTGGTTATCAACAACCTCGTAGCTCGCGTGCAGGGTGACGATCAGCTCGGGAAAGATGCGTCGGGTGACGGCGATTCGCATGGCGGCCCTCGGATGGTGTCTGACTCAGCAACGGATCTGCTGCGGCAATCAGCGCTTCTCGTAGTCGCGCCGCGGCAGCGGGGGGCGCAACTGCGGCTGCTCCTTGAGCAGCGCCTTGACCAGCAGGTGCGCGGACACGGGTGCCGTGAGGAACAGGAACAGCGTGATCAGCAGTTCATGCAAGCTCACGCTGCCGCGCTGCACCGTGAAGTAGATGGCTGAGGCAATCAGCACGCAGCCCACGCCGAGCGTGGTCGCCTTGGTGGGGCCATGCAGGCGCATGAGAAAGTCCGGCAGGCGCACCAGCGCCCAGGAGCCCACCAGTGCGAAAGCGGCGCCGATCACCAGCAGCGCGGTCAGTGCGATGTCCAGCCACAGCGGGAGGGTTTCAAGCGAAGAACTCATCGGCTCACTCCACGATGTCGCCGCGGACCATGAACTTCGACAGCACCACGGTGCCGATGAATCCGAGCAGCGCGATCACCAACGCGGCCTCGAAGAACAAGGTCGTGCCGAAGTAGATGCCCACGAGCACAAGCAGGGCACAGGCGTTCACGTACAGCGTATCCAGCGCCAGGATGCGGTCTGGCAGCCCCGGGCCCTTGATCAAGCGCCAGGTGGTCAGCAAGATCGCCAGCGTGAAGGCGCCGGCAAGCCAGGGCAAGGCGGTGGCGAGGATCACGAGAAGATCTCCAGCAGCGGTGCTTCGTAGCGCGCCTTGATGTCGGCCACGAGGGCATCGACATCCTCGACGTTCAAGGCGTGCACGAGAAGGAAGCGGCGGTCATCGCTCAGATCGGCCGACAGCGTGCCCGGCGTCATGGTGATGATGCCCGCCAGCGCGTAGATGCCGTGTGGGTCGCGGATCGTGAGTGGCACCCAGACAAACGCCGGCCGGATGCGATCAACCGGCCCCAGCACGCGCTTGGCCACATCGATGTTCGACTTGACGATGTCGTACAGCACCACAAGGCCAAGCCGGATGACGAGGCCGGGCCGGCGCAAGCGCGGCCGCTCGGTGCGAAAGCGCTCGGTGAACAGCGGCAGCACCACGGCAAGCAAGGCGGCAATCGCCAGGTGGCCGAGCGAGGCCGACTCGTTGAGCAACAACCATGACACGAACACCAGCGCCGAGATGATCGGCGCCGGCAACCAGCGGGGGCCCCGCACCGGCGCGGCGGCAGCGGTGACCTTGGGTGGCGAGCTCATTCCTTCTCCATGCCTTCGCGCACATTCCATGCGGGTGCGACCGGTTGCTTGGTCAGCACCGCATCGAGGTAACCACGACGATCAATCAGTTGGTTGGCCGTGGCGGCGGTGTAGCTCGACAGCGGCCCCGCGGCCAGCGGCGCCGCCAGGAGCGCGGCGGTGAGCAGCGCCAGCGCAAGGGTCTGCTGCAGCGGCGTGTTCAGCGGCCG
Organism: Burkholderiaceae bacterium; assembly: GCA_044346055.1. Lineage (GTDB taxonomy): Bacteria > Pseudomonadota > Gammaproteobacteria > Burkholderiales > Burkholderiaceae_F > JALHMQ01. Next base: position 1,672 of record JBIIZX010000194.1, read on the forward strand.
TACGCCGAGCTGATCGGCCTTCCAAAACAGCGTGCTGCCGGCGCGCCCAAGCGCGATCACCATCGCCAGGCTGGAGAGCAGGATGGCAACCCAGGCGCCAATGCCGATCGAGGTCTCGGCAGCTGCGGCCAGCAACTGCGCCTTGCCGAGAAAGCCGGCCAGTGGCGGCAGCCCGGCGGCACTGACTGCAAGGAAGAAGAAGACCACGCCCAGCCGCTCGCGCGGACTGGTCCAGCCGCCGGGGTCGAGCGCATCGGCTGCATCGTGCCGCGCGGCGCTGATGCGATCGGCCAGCAGGAACAGCGCCGCCGCCATCAGCGTGCCGGGCACGAGGTAGAACAGGCCAGCGGCAATGCTGCGCTCGCTGCCGATGCCCAGCGCCAGCAGCAGCGTGCCGGCCGAGACGATCACGAGGTAAGCCACCAGGGTGCGCAGCCGTCGTGCAGACAGCACACCGAGTGCCGCGAGCAGCAGCGTGCCGATCGCCAGCCACGCCAGCCAGGGCTGCGCGAGATCCGCCGCCACGCCGGCCTGCGCGCCGAACACCAGCGTGTACACGCGCGCGATCGCATACACGCCGACCTTGGTCATGATCGCGAACAGCGCTGCCACCGGCGGCGTGGCCGAGGCGTAGGTGTCGGGCAGCCAGAAGTACAGCGGCAGCAGCGCCGCCTTGATGCAGAACACCACGAGCAGCAGCAGGCCGGCAGTCTGGATCAGCGCGGCACTGTCGTCATTGGCGCCGGCCACGCGCTCGGCCAGATCGGCCATGTTCAAAGTGCCGGTGATGCCGTAGAGCATCGACACCGCGATCAGGAACAACGCGCTGGCGGTAAGGTTGAAGGTCACGTAGTGCACCGAGGCGCGCAGCCGCGCCGCACCGGCGCCATGCAGCAGCAGCCCGTAGGAGGCGATCAGCAGCACCTCGAAGAACACAAAGAGATTGAACAGGTCCGCCGTCAAAAAGGCGCCGTGCAGGCCCATCAGCTGCACCTGGAACAGCGTGTGAAAGTGCGGGCCCTTCTCATCGACGCCGGTGCGTGCATAGAGCTGCGCCGCCAGCGCGATCAGCGCGGTGAGCATGAGCATCAGCGCGGTCAGACGATCGAGCGCCAGCGCAATGCCAAAGGGCGCCTTCCAGTTGCCCAGCAGATACGCCTCGACCTCACCGCCGCCGGCGTGCCACAGCAGATAGGCTGCCACCAGCACCAGCGCACAGGTCACCGCGAGCGAGATTGCGCGCGCCAATGCCAGCGAGCTGCGCTCCACAAGTATGAGCACGCCCGCGGCCAGCAGTGGCAGCACCACCGGCACGATGATCCAGTGCGGCCAGTTCATCGCCGCGGCTCCTCGGGCGAAGCGGTGGCCGTCGTTGCCTGGGGCTCTTCACCGTCCACATGATCCGAGCCTGTCTCGGCGCGGGTGCGCAGCGCAATGACGAGCATGAGTGCGGTCATCGCAAAGCTGATCACGATGGCAGTCAGCACCAGCGCCTGCGGCAGCGGATCAGCGTAGTTCTCGAGCGTGGGCGCCAGCGCCTTGTTGATGATCGGCGGCTTGCCGACCTGCCAGCGGCCCATGAAGAAGATGAAGACGTTGACCGCGTAGGACAGCAGCGTGAGCCCGAGGACGACGTCAAAAGTACGCGCGCGCAGCATCAGATAGACACCGGTGCCCGCAAACACGCCCACCAGCAGCGACAGCAGCAGCTCCATCAGCGCTTCCCCTTCGCGCTGCCCTTGCCGCGCCGCTCAGACAGGCTCGCCTCGCGCCGGTTGATGCGGCCGATCGCGCTCAGCGCGATCACCGTGCCGCCGACCACCGTCAGATAGACGCCGAGATCGAACAGCGCCGCCGTGGCCAGCGGTACCGGGCCAAAGGGCCAGATGTTCGGGTAGTCATAGGTGCTGGTGAGAAACGGGCTGCCGAGGAACCAGCTGCCCACCCCCGTGAGCGCCGCGACGATGAGCCCGGCACCTATCCAGCCGCGGAACTCCGTCCACAGCCGGTCTTCGACCCAGCGCCCGCCATTGGCGACAAACAGCAGGATGAGCGCAATCGCCAGCACGAGTCCCGCCACAAAGCCGCCGCCCGGCAGGTTGTGGCCGCGCAGGAAGAGATAGAACGACACCACAGCGGCCAGCGGCAGGATGAGCCGTGACACCAGTTGCAACAGCAGCGGATGCCGCACTTCCTCGCTGGCTTGCGGGTCGGCCATGGTGGCCGACTGCGCCATGCCCGCCTTGGGTACGAAGTGCGCGAGCAGCGCAAAGATGATGATGCCGGCCATGCCGAGCACCGTGATCTCGCCCAGCGTGTCAAAGCCGCGGTAGTCGACGATGATGACGTTCACGGCGTTCGCGCCACCGCCCTCATTTACCGTCGTCTCGAGAAAGTACGGCGAAATCGACTCGAACGGCCGCGTGAGCACCAAGAACATCAGTGCCGCGGTGCCCAGGCCAACCAGGCTCGCCAGTGCCGCGTCGCGCAGCTTGCGGGCGTTGCGCAGGAAGGCTGCCCCTTCGGCCGGCGCGTTATGCGGCAGCCAATTGAGCGCCAGCATCATGAGGATGATGCTCACGACCTCGACCAGCAACTGCGTCAGCGCCAAATCCGGCGCCGAGAAGAACACGAAGACCAGGCTCACCACCAGCCCCACGGCGCCGATCAGCACGATGGCCAGCAGGCGCTCGCGGTGCGCGGCCACCGTGGCAAACGCCGCAATCACGCCCACGACGGCAATGCCGATCAGCGGCAGCGGCGGCGCGGTCTGCTCGTTCCATTCGAATTGCAGCGGCACGCCACGCAAGAATGGCAGTGCGCCAGCCAGCAGCATCACGCCAAAGAGCAGCGCCAGGTAACGCTGCAGGCTGCCGTTCTGCAACCTGCCGGTCACCGCACTTGCCAGCGCAAGAAGCCGATTGAGAAGCCAGTCAAACGCGGCGCGCCCCCCCCCCGCCCAGACAGCACCGGCAACGGCGTGCGCGCAATGGAGTGCAGGTTGACAAACCTTTGCAGCGCGAAGTAGCCGGCCGCTCCACCGATGAGCGCAATCACCGACATCACCAGCGGCAGATTGACCCCGTGCCAGATCGCAAGCGTGTACTCGGGCAATGCGCCCAGCGGCCCGCCGTGCAATGCGGCCTGGCCCGCGACGGCGAGTGCTGGCCCGATCACCAGCCCCGGCACCAGTCCCACCGCCAGGCACACGATCACCAGCACCTCCACCGGCACCCGCATGAACAGCGGCGGTTCGTGCGGCGTCTTGGTGAGCCCCACCGGCTCGCCGTTGAAGAACACGTCGTGGATGAAGCGCGCCGAATAGGCCACGCTGAGGATGCCGCCGATGGTAGCCAGGAGCGGCAGCGCAAACATCATCGCTTCGTGCCCTTCCTTGGCCACCGCCTCGGCGAAGAAAATTTCCTTGGACAAAAAGCCGTTGGCCAGCGGCACGCCGGCCATGGCGGCCGTGGCAATGGTCGCCAAGAGCCCCGTCCAGGGCATGTACTTCCACAGACCATTCAATTGCCGCATGTCGCGGCTGCCGGTCTCGTGGTCAATGATGCCGGCTGCCATGAACAGCGACGCTTTGAAGGTCGCGTGGTTGATGATGTGAAACACGCCCGCCACCACCGCCAGCGGCTCATCGAGGCCAAAGAGCAGCGTGATGAGACCTAGGTGGCTGATGGTCGAGTACGGCAGCAGGCCTTTCAGATCGTGCTGAAAGATAGCGATGTAGGCGCCGACCAGCAGCGTGGCCAGTCCGGTGCAAGAGACGATCCAGAACCACAGGTCCGAATCCCCCAGCGTCGGATACAACCGCGCCAGCAGGAACACGCCGGCCTTCACCATGGTGGCCGAATGCAGATAAGCAGACACTGGCGTGGGCGCGGCCATGGCATGCGGCAGCCAGAAGTGAAACGGAAACTGCGCGCTCTTGGTAAAGCAGCCGAGCAGGACCAGGACGAGCGCGACCGGATACAGCGGACTCGCGCGGATCACATCGCCCGCCGCAAGCACCTTGTCGAGATCGGTGCTGCCGACGATCGAGCCCAGCAGCAGCACGCCACCCAGCAGCGCGAGGCCGCCGGCACCGGTGACGGTGAGCGCCATGCGCGCACCCTCGCGCGCATCGGGCCGGTGCGTCCAGTAGCCGATCAGCAGAAACGATGTGAGGCTGGTCAGTTCCCAGTAGACGACCAGCAGGATGAGGTTGTCGGCGAGCACGATGCCCAGCATCGCGCCCATGAAGGCGAGCAGGAAAAGGAAGAAGCGCCGCGCGGGATCGTTGGCGTCGAGGTAGTAGGCGGCGTACAGCACGATCAATGCGCCGATGCCGGTGATTAGCAGCGCGAACAGCCACGCCAGCCCGTCCATGCGAAAGCCGAAGCTCAGGCCGAGCGCGGGCAGCCATTCGACGCGCCAACGCAGCACCTCGCCGGCAAAGATCGCCGGGGCCGCCGCCAGCACGATCGCCAGCCCGGACAGCGCCACCGCGCCCGCCGCCCATGCACAGCCGCGGCGCCAGTGCGGGGCCATGGCGGCGAGGATGGCGGCGCCGGCAAACGGCAGCAGCGCCAACATGGCGAGCAGGAAGGGCGAGACGGTCACGGCTCAGAGACGGAGCATCGGTAGCGTGAGTGCAAACAGCCGGTGCCGACGGCACCGCCGTTGCCGCGGGCGGCGAAGCTTAATCCCCGCAGGCCAGTACAAGCGCCAGCGCCGGTTCAGCCGACGAGCACAGTTCGCCACGCCCTGCCGTGCGCCCAAGGCACGAACCACCAGTTCTCCCCCCGTCTTGCCTCGATTTCCTCGCCTGCACCGGCTCTAGCGGAAGAACAGCACCGAGAGGAGGACGAACAGCGGCAGCAGGAT
>JBIIZX010000005.1:0-22866 GCA_044346055.1 Burkholderiaceae bacterium
CGATATCTTGCCCATCTGCACGCGGGCGCGGTCGAAGTGCAGCGCGTCTTTGAGGCGCTGCTCGACCGCCTTCTGGTTCTTGGCCTCTTCCATGTCGATGAAATCGATCACGATCAGGCCGCCCAGGTCGCGCAGGCGCAGCTGGCGTGCGGCTTCCTCGGCCGCTTCGAGGTTGGTCTTGGTGGCGGTTTCCTCGATGTCGGAACCCTTGGTCGCGCGCGCCGAGTTCACGTCGACGGCCACCAGCGCCTCGGTGTGGTCGATCACGATGGCCCCACCCGAGGGCAGCGGCACGGTGCGCGAGTAGGCCGTCTCGATCTGGTGTTCGATCTGGAAGCGCGAAAAAAGCGGGACGTCGTCCTTGTAGCGCTTCACGCGCGCCGCATCGTTCGGCATCACGTGCAGCATGAACTGGCGCGCCTGCTCGTAGACATCGTCCGAGTCAATCAGGATCTCGCCGATCGCCGGGCTGTAGTAGTCGCGGATGGCGCGGATCACGAGGTTGGATTCCTCGAAGATCAAAAACGGCGCAGGGTTCACCCGCTTGAGCTTCTGGCCGTCCGCGCCGCGCGGATCCTTCACATAGCTGGAGGTTTTCTTGCCCGGGTTCTCGGGGTCTTCGACCTGCAGCTCATACAGCGGCGTGGACGCATCCTCGACCGCGCGCCACAGCGTCATCAGGTAGTTCAGGTCCCACTGCAGTTCCTCGACCTGGCGGCCGATTCCTGCGGTGCGGGCGATCACGCTCATGCCCTGCGGCAGATCGAGCGCGTCGATCGCATCGCGCAGCTCCTGTCGGTCTTCGCCTTCCACCCGGCGCGACACACCGCCGCCGCGCGGGTTATTGGGCATCAACACCAGGTAGCGGCCGGCCAGGGAGACAAAGGTGGTGAGCGCTGCGCCCTTGTTGCCGCGCTCTTCCTTCTCGACCTGGACCACCATTTCCTGGCCCTCGGCGATCGCCTCCTTGATGCTGGCGCGGCCGACGTCCACGCCCTGGCGGAAGTAGCTGCGCGAGATTTCCTTGAAGGGCAAAAAGCCGTGGCGCTCCTCGCCGTAGTCGACGAAGCAGGCTTCGAGCGAGGGCTCGACCCGCGTGACCACACCCTTGTATATGTTGGACTTGCGCTGCTCGCGACCGGCGGTTTCGATATCAATGTCGACCAGCCGCTGGCCGTCGACGATCGCCACGCGCAGCTCTTCTGCGTGGGTCGCGTTGAACAACATCCGCTTCATGCCTTGCACTCCTTGCGCCTTCTTGGGGCGCTTGTGCTGAAGCGGATGGTGGCGCCGGTGCATGGCGTCCGCAGGTGCTGCGGACGCACCAGACCAGGATCAGTGGCGCGCGCGACAGTCCCGCACACCGCCGCGCACGAGCGCGCCCCGGGCCGCTGCGCCGGGAGGCGCCGCACCAGGGTCGGTGAGAGGAGAAAGTGTCAGCACGTCAGAGACCTTTGTTTGCCCTGCACGCGCGGGCCTGTTGCAACAACGGCCTGCGCGAAACACCATCAAACCGATTCAGCCGAGTCGGCCACACCCGCAGGCGGCACGACTCCTTGGTTAGTCAAACCCGAATTGTGAAACCGGGAGGCCGCCGCGTATTCAGGCAGCATCGTCGGGACCACACGTTGGCCGGCGCCCACCTGACCCTCGACCGCGCGTCTCATCGCGCGGGTTGTGTAAGTCGGCTGGCTACAATGGCCAACGTGCCGTGAAGCCAGAGGCTGCGCCATCATGACCGTTCGGGCGAGACAACACTCGATCGCCCGTACATGAACCCGCGCTGCCGCGAACTTTCGCCGTCTGGCCTGAAAGCACTTCAACGGCGAATTCAACAGCGTTCTCTAACTCCATCGCGGGCAAGTATATATGCAGCTTGACTTGCCGCCGGCTTCACCCGCGCTGCCCCTGGATAAGCTGCCGGGCGCCGAGGGCGAGGGCAACACCTGATGGCCCGCGACGGCAAGGACAGTCCGCTGGCGGCCGACCGGGTCAGCTACCTGACCATCACGGCCGACGCCGCCGGCCAGCGCCTCGACAACTTCCTGCTGCGCCTGGCGCGCGGGGTGCCCAAGAGCCACGTGTACCGCGTCGTGCGTAGCGGCGAAGTGCGGGTGAACCGGGCGCGTGCCACGGTGGACCAGCGCCTTGCCGAAGGCGACGAGCTGCGCATCCCCCCCATGCGGATTGCGGAGTTGTCAGTCGCCAGCGCCGCGCCTGTGCGGGGCGAGGTGCCGCCCGTCCTTTATGAGGACGAGCACCTTCTGGTGGTGGACAAGCCCTCCGGACTGGCCGCCCATGGCGGCAGCGGCGTGGCGCACGGTCTTATCGAGCGCGTGCGGGCCGCGCGGCCGCACCAGCCGTTTCTGGAGCTGGCGCACCGGCTCGATCGCGAGACCTCGGGCATCCTGCTGCTGGCCAAGTCGCGCAAGGCGCTGGTCAGCCTGCACGCGATGCTGCGCGAGGGTCGGGTCGACAAGCGCTACCTGGCTTTGGTCGCGGGTGACTGGGTCAATGATCGCCAGCACGTCAAGCTGCCGCTGACCAAGTACGTGACGCGCGAAGGCGAGCGCCGCGTGGTGGTGGATGAAGACGACGGGCAGGCGGCCCACACCATTTTCAACCTGCAGGCGCGGCTGCGCGGCGGGCCGGGCGCGTTCTCCCTGCTGGAAGCGGAACTGAAGACCGGGCGCACGCATCAGATCCGCGTGCACCTGGCGCATTTGCACCATCCCATCGTGGGCGACGACAAGTACGGCGACTTCGAGCTGAACAAGCGGGTCGCACGCAGCGAATTCGGCGCGCGTCTGGCCCGCATGTTCCTGCACGCCACGCGCACGCGCCTGGCCCATCCCGTGACCAGCGAACTGCTCGACCTGCATGCGCCGCTGCCGCGCGACTGCGACGATTTCGTGAAGGCCCTGGCCGATGCTGCAACGCTTTGATCTGATCGTCTTTGACTGGGATGGCACGCTGATCGACTCGACCGCCACCATTGCGCGCTCGATCCAGGCGGCCGCGGCCGACCTTGGCCTACCGGTGCCCGATTTTGCGCAGGCCTCGCACGTGATCGGCCTCGGCCTGCAGGATGCGCTGGCGCGTGCTGTGCCTACCCTGCCGCCGGCGCGCGCCCAGGAGTTCTCCGAGCGCTATCGCCATCACTACTTTGCGGCCGAAGACACGCTGATGCTGTTTGCCGGCGCGCGCGAGTTGATCGAGGCGCTGCGCGATGCCGGCGTGCCGCGCGCGATTGCCACCGGCAAGGCAACGCGCGGCCTGGAGCGCGCGCTACGCGCCACGGACATGACGCAGCTGTTCGATGCGACACGCTGCGCGGACCAGACCTATCCCAAGCCGCATCCGGCCATGCTGCTCGAGCTCGCCGAGCAGTTCGGCGTCGCGCCCAACCGCATGTTGATGATCGGTGACACGACGCACGACCTGATGATGGCCGCGGCTGCGCGTACCGAAGCAGTGGGCGTGACCTTTGGCGCGCACCCACGCGATCAACTGGCCGCGCTGCAGCCAATGGCGCTGGTGGATTCGATCGACGAGTTGCGCCGATGGCTGCTGCCGGACTGATTCGGGTGGGTGACAGCGCGGCTGTGGTCGATGGCGGGCCGGGTTTGCGCTTTGACGTTTCGGTGACGGCGCGGCCGGCTACGGGGTTCGTGGTCCGCCACGGCGGCAAGCTGGTGGGCTACTTGAACCAGTGCGCGCACGTGGCAATGGAACTGGACTGGCAGCCCGGCGTGTTCTTCGACATCGACGGCGAGGTGCTGGTGTGTGCCACGCACGGCGCGGTGTATGACCCGGCCTCGGGCCGCTGCGCTGGCGGACCCTGCGCAGGCCGTGGCGGGCTGCGCCGGCTGCCGGTGCTTGAACGCGACGGCAGCATCTACTGGCAGCCTGACGATATGGTTCAGGCGCCCGGCAGCGCGGCCGGGACCGTCGCGCCGCCAACGACACCGGTCAGCGGATCGCCCCCGGCAGGGTGAATACCGCAGGTCGCTTGTTCAGTCGCGGACGTTGTGCCGGCGGCAGGCTGCGCCATTGGGCGATCGTGCGCTTGGCCACGAGCTCTTCGGGCCCGGTGAGGTCAATCGCAAGCGACAGCGACGTTGCCGGTGCACAGGTTTCGAGAATCGCATCGAACAGCTTGTCGTTGCGGTACGGCGTTTCGATAAAGAGCTGCGTCTCGCCGCCGCGGGCAGCCGCTTCGAGCGCGTGCAACACCTTGGCCCGCTGCGTAGCGTCCTGCGGCAGGTAGCCGACAAAGCGAAAGCGCTGGCCGTTGCCGCCGGCGGCCATCAGTGCAAGCAGCAGCGCTGACGGACCGACCAGCGGACGCACATGCAGGCCCTGTGCATGCGCGCGGGCAACGATGGTAGCGCCGGGATCGGCGATGCCCGGGCAGCCGGCCTCGGACACGATGGCGATGTCGGCGCCAGCGCGTGCCGGCGAAAGCCAGCCGTCAATGGCAGTGGGCTCCGGCGCATGGCCGATCTCGATGATGTGCAGTTCGCTGATGGGCTGCGGATGCGCAATTTCCTTCAGAAACGCGCGGGTGGTCTTGGCGTTCTCGGCCAGGAAGTGTTGCGTCTGCCGCGCCACCGCGAGCGTGCCGGCGGGCAGCGTGGCCAATGCGGCGCCCTCATGCAGTCCGCAGGGCAGCAGGTAGACCGAACCGCGTGACTGCGCATGCTCGCGCTCGTCGTCGCGCTCATGGTCAGGCTGGTGGTCGCGCTGGTGATCGATCGACTCGCTCATGTCATTGTCGCCGTCCCCGCAGAAGCAGGAACCGTCACGCCGCAGGCCGCCAGTGCGTCCACCAGTGCAATCAGCGGCAGGCCGATCAAGGCCGTGGGATCGTCGCTGCGCACCGATTGCACCAGTGCGATGCCGAGCGATTCGATCTTGGCTGCGCCAGCGCAATCAAATGGCGTGTCGATCGTCAGATAGGTTTCAAGCGCCTGCCGCGGCAGCCGGCGGAAGGTGACTGCCGTGGGCACTGACGCTACCTGGCACCAACGGCCAGCGTCGCGGGCCACCGCCAAAGCCGTGTGAAAGACGATCATGCGGCCTTGCAGGCGCTCCAGTTGCTCGAGCGCGGCAGCAAAGCCGCCTGGCTTGCTCAGGCCTTCGCCATCGACATCAGCCACCTGGTCGGACCCGATGACGATCGCCTCGGGGTGGGACTGTGCAACGACCACCGCCTTCGCTTGTGCGAGCCGGCGCGCCAGGACGCGGGGCATCTCGCCGGGCAGCGCCGTCTCGTCCACGCCGGGTGATCGCACCTCGAACGGAAGGTGCAAGCGCGCGAGCAGGTCGCGCCGGTAGGGCGAGGTCGACGCGAGTAGGATCGTTCGCATGGTTCAGGGGCAGTGTCGCCGCAGTCTAACGAGCGAGGGTTGGAGCGGGTGCGCAGCGCCAAGCCGCATGAAGCAAACCGCCATGAAGCAAGCCGTGATGAAGCAAGCCGTGATGAAGCAAGCCCGATGAAGCAAGCCGCATGAAGCAAGCCCCATGAAGCAAGCCCCATGAAGCAAGCCCCATGAAGCAGCCCAACGCCATGCAGGTCGACGTCTTTGATCTGGCCGAGGGCGGCCAGGTCCGCGCCGGTGAGGTGCGGCTGGACGCGCTGCCACGCCTGGCGCAGTCGCAGTTGCCGCAGGCTGCCTTGGTCACACCGTTGCGGCCAATTGCATTCCGCTTCGAAGGATTTGTGGATGACCTGCGCCGACCGAGTGCGCATCTGAGCCTGAACGGCGAGATCGACCTCGGCTGCGATCGCTGTGGCAAGCCGCTGCGCTGGTCACTCGCAACTCAAGCGCGCTACTTCTTTGTCCGCACTGAAACTGAACTGGGGAACCTGCCCGTTGACGAGGCGGAGGAGGAGCCGCTCCTGGGCTCGCCCCGCTTTGACCTGCGCGAGCTGATCGAGGATGAAGCCATCCTCGCGCTGCCGATGTCACCGCGTCACGACGCCTGCGAACCCGATCTGGCGCTTGCGCCATCAGCGGTTGCAGCCGCGGGCGCCAGCAAGGACGCGCCGGAACACCCCCATCCTTTTGCCCAGCTGGAAAGGCTAAAGTCCCGCCGCAACTAGCTTTTTCCGTGTCGCCCTTTGCTGGAGCGAGCGTGCCTGAGGTAGACTCGCAGGCTTCAGTTTCAGGGGAATGCCATGGCAGTCCAACAGAACAAGAAGTCGGCGTCCAAGCGCGGCATGCATCGCGCCCACGACTTCATCACCAACCCGCCCACGGCCATCGAGCCGTCCACGGGCGAAGTGCACCGCCGCCACCATGTGAGCCCCAACGGCTTCTATCGCGGCAAGAAAGTCATCGCCACCAAGAACGACGAGTAACGCCTCTCGTTCATCGACGCGCTCCCGTCCTACGCCCTCGCTGCGTCTGCCTGACGTGGTGCGCATGAGATTTCGGTTCATTCCATCGCCCGGGCGATGACCGTTCGCATCGCCATCGATTGCATGGGCGGCGATCACGGGCTGCCGGTCACCGTGCCGGCAGCTCTGTCGTTCGCTCGCCTGCAGCCCGACGTAAAACTGCTCCTGGTGGGTCGCGCGAGCGAGATCGAGCCCAAGCTCGTCGGCGCCACCGACTTGCGCGATCGGCTGCGTGTTGTGCACGCCGACGAGGTGATCGCCATGGACGAGGCGCCGGCCCAGGCCTTGCGCGGCAAGCGCAATTCGTCCATGCGCCTGGCCATCAATCTTGTGAAAGACGGTGAAGCCGATGCCGTCATCAGCGCCGGCAACACTGGCGCGCTGATGGCCATCTCGCGCTTTGTGCTCAAGACGCTCGACGGCATCGACCGGCCCGCGATCGCCTCGGTGCTGCCCAATCAAAAGGGCGGCACCACCACGATGCTCGACCTCGGCGCCAATGTCGACTGCACCGCCGAGCATCTGCTGCAGTTCGCGCTGCTCGGCGCGTCGCTGGTGGCGGCGGTGGAGGAGAAAGAGCGCCCCAGCGTGGGTCTGCTCAATATCGGCGAGGAAGTCATCAAGGGCAATGAGGTGGCAAAGCGCGCCGCTGAACTGCTGCGTGCCAGCTCGCTGAACTTCTACGGCAACGTGGAAGGCAATGACATCTACAAGGGCACGACTGACGTGGTCGTGTGCGACGGCTTTGTCGGCAACGTGGCGCTCAAGGCCTCTGAAGGGCTGGCGCAGATGCTGACAGAGATGATCCGTGAAGAGTTCACACGCGATTCGCTGTCAAGGACGCTTGCGGTGTTTGCCTACCCGGTGCTCAAGCGCTTCAAGAAGCGCGTGGACCATCGGCGCTACAACGGCGCAAGCCTGCTTGGCCTGCGCGGCATCGTGATCAAGAGCCACGGCTCGGCCGATGCCTACGCCTTCGAGCAGGCGATCCGCCGCGGCTTCGAGGCAGCGCGTCACAAGCTGCTCGAGCGCACCATCAACGCCATGCAGCCGTTTATCGCACAACTCGGCGCTGCCGATGCGGCGGCGGTGTTGGGCGTCGCTGCGCCTGATGCGTCCACGCCCTCGGCGGATCCGCAGCCGCGAGCGGCTGCTGCCTGATGATGGCGCGCGTTTATTCCACGGTCACAGGCACCGGCGCCGCGCTGCCGGCGCGCGTGGTCACCAACCATGAACTTGCCGCTGAACTGGCGCAGCGGGGCATCGAGACTTCCAACGACTGGATCGTCGCGCGCACCGGCATCCGCCAGCGCTACATCGCTGCACCAGACCAGACCACCGCCGACCTGGCGACCGCGGCGGCGCTGCAGGCGCTGCACGCTGCCGGTCGCAGCGCGACTGACATCGATCTGATCGTCCTGGCCACCTCGACGCCGGATCAGATCTTTCCTTCGACCGCCTGTCTGGTGCAGGCGCGCCTGGGCAATGTGGGCGCAGCGGCGCTCGACGTGCAGGCGGTGTGCAGCGGCTTTGTGTATGCGATGACCGTGGCCGATGCGCTGATCCGCATCGGCACGCATCGGCGCGCGCTGGTGATCGGCGCCGAAATCTTCTCGCGCATCCTCGACTGGAACGACCGTGGCACCTGCGTGCTGTTTGGCGATGGCGCTGGCGCCGTGGTGCTGGAGGCGAGCGAGGCGCCGGGCGTTCTGGCCGCGCGCATGCATGCCGATGGTAGCCAGGCGGGCATCCTGAGCACCGCAGGTCGGGTCGACAGCGGCAAGGTCATTGGTGACCCGTTTCTTCGCATGGACGGGCAGGCAGTGTTCAAGCTGGCAGTCAACGTGCTCGACAGCAGCGCGCGTGAGGTGCTTGCCGATGCGCAGATGAGCGCCGATCAGGTCGACTGGCTGATCCCGCACCAGGCCAACGTGCGCATTCTCTCGGCCACCTGCCGCAAGCTCGGCATCTCCGACGAGCGCCTGGTGGCAACGGTCGATCGCCACGGCAACACCTCGGCAGCGAGCGTGCCCCTGGCTCTCGATCTCGCCGTGCGCGACGGCCGCGTGCAGCCTGGCCAGACGGTCGTGCTGCAGGGCGTCGGCGGCGGCTTCACCTGGGGCTCGGTGCTGCTGCGCATGTAGACGCTGCACCTTTTCACACACCCAATCACCATGAAACTCGCGTTCGTCTTTCCCGGGCAGGGCTCGCAGTCGGTCGGCATGCTCGACGCCTTTGCCGATAACGCAGTCGTGCGTGACGTGCTGGCGCGCGCCTCGAGCGCGCTGCACGAGGATGTCGCTGCACTTATCGCCACCGGTCCGGCCGACCAGCTCGGGCTCACGGTCAATACGCAGCCAGCAATGCTGGCAACCGGTGTCGCCCTCTACGCTGCGTGGCGCGCGGATGGTGGTGCCGAGCCGGCGATGATGGCTGGCCACAGCCTCGGCGAGTACAGCGCACTGACGGCAGCGGGCGTGTTCACGCTTGAAGACGCCGTGCAGTTGGTGCGCTTTCGCGCGCAGGCGATGCAGGATGCAGTGCCGGTCGGTACCGGCACCATGGCGGCCATCCTCGGGCTGGCGGACGACGTGGTGCGCCAGGCTTGCGCTGAAGCGACCACGGCAGCAGCGGCGCCGGGCGACGTGGTGGAGCCCGTGAACTTCAACGCGCCGATGCAGGTGGTCATCGCCGGTCACACGGCCGCCGTCGCGCGCGCCTGTGAGGCGGCCAAGCGCGTCGGCGCCAAGCGTGCCGTGACGCTGGCTGTGTCGGCGCCGTTTCATTCGTCGCTGCTCAAGCCCGCCAGTGAGCGGCTGGCACAGCGCCTGCGCGACGTGACGTTGCACGCGCCGATGATTGACGTCATCAACAACATCGATGTGGCGATCGAGGCCGACCCGGCACGCATTCGCGATGCGCTGGCGCGCCAGGCCGCAGGCCCCGTGCGCTGGTCCGAGATCATCCGGGCGATGGCGTCAGCCGGGGTGACGCACGTGGTCGAATGCGGGCCGGGCAAGGTGCTGGCCGGGCTGACGCGGCGCATCGTTCCCACGCTCGAAAGCCTGTCGATCTTCGATCCTGCCTCTCTGCAGGACGCGCTGGCGAAGCTGAAGGAGGTGCGATGAACGTGAAGAACGTGTTTGCCGCCGACGCGCTCGCCGGCGAGGTCGTGCTGCTGACCGGCGCCTCGCGTGGCATCGGACGCGCCATCCTCGAGCAGCTCGGCGCACTCGGCGCGCATGTGATCGGCACCGCAACGTCGATCGAGGGCGCGCAGGCGATTACTGCTCGCCTGGCGGACAAGGGCTGGGCTGGTCGCGGCGCGCAGCTGAACGTGAACGATGTCGTCGCCTGCGATGCGCTGGTGGAGGAGATCGTCAAGACGCACGGCAAGTTGTCGGTGCTGGTGAACAACGCCGGCATCACGCGCGACACGCTTTCCATGCGCATGAAGGACGAGGACTGGGCCGCAGTTCTCGACACCAACCTGTCCGCGGTGTTTCGCCTGTCACGCGCGGTGCTGCGCCCGATGATGCGGGCCAAGCAAGGGCGCATCATCAACATCACCTCTGTGGTGGGCAGCTCCGGCAATGCCGGCCAGGCCAACTATGCAGCGGCCAAGGCGGGGGTGGCGGGCATGACGCGTGCACTGGCGCGCGAGGTGGGTAGCCGCGGCATCACGGTCAATTGCGTGGCGCCCGGCTTTATCGACACCGACATGACGCGTGCGCTCAACGAGCAGCAGACGCAGGCGCTGCTGGCGCAAATTCCGCTGGGGCGGCTGGGCCAGCCCGAGGACATCGCGGCGATGGTGGCCTTTCTCGCATCGCCGGCGGGCAGCTATGTCAGTGGTGCCACGCTGCATGTCAATGGCGGGATGTATATGGGCTGAGCGCGTGGGCAGAGCGCGAGAGCTGACCGCGTGGGCTGACCCGCGTGGTGTGCCTGAAGCGCCGCTGGTTTTGCTTGAAGCGTCCTTGCAACGCGTACTGTTGGTTGTGTTTGGCGGCTTGCATTGCAGGCCGGTGCAACCCCGAGACCGCAAGGGGTGCTCTGTTAGAATCGCGCCCGCGTTTTCCCGGCGTTGTTCGGCGTCGTTGTTTCGCATCGCGACTTGTGATGCGCGCCGTAGAAGTTGATTGGAAAAGCAGGCCGGAATAGCGGTCATCTGCGGGATATTTCCCAGGAGGAGTCATGGAGAACATAGAACAGCGGGTCAAGAAAATCGTCGCCGAACAACTGGGCGTCAACGAGGCGGACATCAAGAACGAATCCGCCTTTGTGGAGGACCTGGGCGCGGACTCGCTGGACACCGTCGAACTCGTGATGGCATTGGAAGACGAGTTCGAGTGCGAGATCCCCGACGAAGAGGCCGAGAAGATCCGCACCGTGCAACAAGCGGTTGACTACGTCAATTCGCACACCAAGAAAGCCTAAGGCTCCCCGGGTTTCGGCACGCGGCCGCATTCGTGGCCGTTGCCTCCCCGCTCCGTCCTGCCCTTCCGTTCCTTCCCCAATTCACTCCCCATGACTGCTGCTTCGGCTCGACCGGGCTTGCGCCGGGTCGTTGTCTCCGGGCTCGGCATCATCAGCCCGGTTGGCAACGACGTGGCTACGGCGTGGGACAACCTCGTTGGCGGCCGCTCTGGCATTGGGCGCATCACGCGCTTCGACGCCTCGGCCTACGGCTGCCAGATCGCGGGCGAGGTCAAGGGCTTTGACGTCACGGCTTACATGTCGACCAAGGAGGCCCGTCGGATGGATACTTTCATCCATTACGGCATTGCCGCCTCCGTGGAGGCCGTGAAGGATTCGGGGATCGAGATCACGGACGCCAATCGCGAGCGCATCGGCTGCCTAGTGGGCTCGGGCATTGGAGGGCTGCCGATGATCGAGAACAACCACGGCGAGCTGATGACGCGCGGGCCACGCCGCATCTCGCCGTTCCTGATCCCAGGCTCGATCATCAACATGATATCGGGCAACCTTTCGATCATGCTGGGGCTCAAGGGTCCCAACCTGTCGATCGTGACGGCCTGCACCACGGGCCTGCATTCGATCGGCGCCGCTGGCCGGCTGATCGAGCACGGTGACGCCGACGTCATGGTCGCCGGTGGCGCTGAGTCGACCATCTGCCCGCTCGGCATCGGCGGCTTTGACTCGATGAAGGCGCTTTCAACACGCAACGATGATCCCGCCGCGGCATCGCGTCCGTGGGATCGCGATCGCGACGGCTTCGTGATGGGCGAGGGTGCCGGCGTGGTGGTGCTGGAGGAGTACGAGCATGCGCGCAAGCGGGGTGCCCGCATCTACGCCGAACTCGTTGGCTTTGGCATGAGCGCTGACGCGTATCACATGACCGCGCCCGACATGGATGGTCCGCGTCGCTGCATGCTGGCCGCGCTCAAGAGCGCCGGCGTCAATGCCGACCAAGTGAGCTACCTCAACGCCCACGGCACCTCGACGCCGCTGGGCGACATCAACGAGACCAAGGCGATCCGCGCCGCCTTTGGACCGGCGGCCGATGGCATGGTGGTCAATTCCACCAAGTCCATGACCGGCCATCTGCTCGGCGGCGCCGGCGGCATCGAGTCCGTGGTCACCGTGCTGGCCCTGCATCACCAGGTCTCCCCGCCCACCATCAACATCGCCAACCAGGATTCGGAGTGCGACCTGGACTACTGCGCCAACACCGCAAGGCAGATGAAGATCGACGTGGCGCTGAAGAACTCCTTCGGCTTCGGCGGAACGAACGGAACACTCGTTTTCCGGCGTGTCTGAGCCGCTGCTCGTCCGCACGCGCCTTGTCCCTTCGCGCCTGCGTCGGCTCCTGCAGCAGGCCGCGGCCGCCGTGACCCTGCTCGCCGCCGGCCTGCTGGCCTGGGCGGCGACTCTCGAGCGGGACCCAACCAGCCCGGGCTTCGTGCTGGTCATGGCTGCCTTTGTCGTCACGCTCACCGCCTGCGCGCTGCTGTTGCGTGGGCTGCGGCCGCGCCTGGTCGCGGTCGAACTTGCCATCGCCGCGGACGCTACGATCACAGTGGCCAACTGGCCGGCTGAAGGGCAGTCAGAACAGCGAGAGCAAAGCCAGGAACTGATTCCGCTGGGGCTGACGCAGCTGTCGGTGGTCCTGGCAGCACCCGGGCAAACCCAGAGGCGCACGCTGGTGGTCTGGAACGACAGCTTGCCAGCGGATGGCTTTCGCCGGCTGAGCGCGGTGGCGCGCTGGCGCTTGGAGCGACGTGACCCGCAGTCGGATTTCGCTTGATCCAGTGCAAGGAATCGAACTGAAAGCCCTTTTTGGCCCAACTTGGTGGCTGGCGACGACGTCGGCGGCCGAACTATTGCGCGCCGCCTCGGTCACAGAGCTAACCGATGTCCGGCGCGGACAATGGGCGCTGGGTCGATGAGCGAACGCGAAGTCGACCAGGCGCTCGTCGAGCGTGTGCAGCGCGGCGACAAGCGGGCTTTCGAGTTGCTGGTGTCCAAGTACCAGCGCAAGGTTTTCCGCCTGCTGTCGCGCTTCATACGCGACTCTGCCGAGATCGAGGACGTGGCGCAGGAGGCCTTCATCAAGGCCTACCGTGCGCTGCCGAATTTCCGTGGCGAAAGCGCGTTTTACACATGGCTCTACCGGATCGCCATCAACACCGCGAAGAACCATCTGGTGGCGCAGCGGCGCCGCGCGCCCACGACCACCGAGACCGAGGTCGAGGACGCGGAGAACTTCGACGACGCGGACCAGCTGCGCGACGTCAACACGCCCGAGTCGATGATGCAGTCGCGCCAGGTGGGCGAGGCGGTCAACCGGGCGATCGAGAAGCTGCCCGAGGATTTGCGCACGGCCATCGTGCTGCGTGAGCTGGAAGGCCTGTCGTACGAGGAGATCGCCGAGTCCATGAACTGCCCGATCGGCACCGTACGGTCGCGTATCTTTCGCGCCCGCGAGGCCATTGCGACCGAATTGCGGCCGCTGCTGGGTACGGCCAAGGACAAGCGTTGGTAAAGCGGATGAGGAAACAATGACCAGTGCAAAGCTGAGCCCCATTGCCCCAGTTGCAAGCGGGCAGGACCACAACGGCAGGAGCGATCCACGCGAACGCTGGTCGTGCCTGATGGACGGGGAGGCCGATGAGGCCATGCTTTCGAGCTGCCTGCGCGAGTGGTCGGGCAGTGCGGCAGCCCGCGGCGACTGGGCCATATGGCACGCGGCAGGCGATGCGCTGCGCTCCAGCGATGTTGCTGCGTTTCACGCCGAAGACTTCTCGGTGCGCTTTGCCGCTGCCCTGGCCGCCGAGCCCGCCATCATCGCGCGGCCGCGCATCAATCGCCGCCTGATCACGCGCGTCATGCTGCCCGGTGCTGCGGTGGCGGCTGCAGCCGCCATGCTGACTGTGGTTGCGCTGCCGGTGCTGCGAGGGAGCGTTGAATCCGGGCAGCTTGCCCAAAGTGTGCAAGGCATCCAGGCCGCGAAGAACATCACCAACGTATCGGGCGCTTCAGGCGCTGTGCTGCCGGCGGCATCAACGGTCGCCGTGAACACTACGCCGCCGCATATCGATTCGTACATCGCCGCGCATCGTGAGTTGGCTGGCTCCGTCGGCATGGCTGGCACCACGCCCTACCTGCGCACCACCACCGTCCTGCCCGAGCGTTGATGATGCTGGTGCGTCTGCCCGCGCGGCGCGTGGTCGCCGCGCCTTGTGCTTTGACCTTTGCGTGCTGCTGGATGCTGCTGATGGCAGTCAGTGCCACCGTCGCTGCGCAAGCGGGCGAGCCCGCTGGCACGCAACGCTTGCCGCGCACCGAGGCGCAGTGGCTGCAGGCGATCCAGGCCGCCGCCCAGCGTGTGAATTTTTCCGGCACCGTCGTGTATCAGCAGGGCGGGGAAATGCGCACCTCGCGCATCGTGCACCTGTGGGACGGGGCGGTCTCGCACGAGCGCTTGCAGATGCTCGACGGCAAGCCACGCGAGGTCATCCGCAAGGACGCCGAAGTGCAATGCCTGATCCCCGAGTCGCGCCGGGTCTTGGTGGAACGCTCGCTGCCGAGCGAGACGTTTCCAGCGCTCGGCGGCGGTGCCCCGCGTGAGATCCTCGAGCAGTACACGCTTAAGCTCGGCGCAGTGGAGCGCGTGGCCGGCGTCGATTGCCAGGTGCTGGTGCTCGAGCCCCGCGATGCCATGCGCTACGGCTTGCGGCTCTGCGTGGAGCCTGCCAGCGGCTTGCTGTTGCGCACCCAGACCATGGACCAGCGCCAGGAAGCGATCGAGCAGATGGCCTTTACTGACGTGCGCATCAACGAGCGTATCGACAGGGCGCTGTTGCGACCGTCCTGGTCGACCGAGGGCTGGAAGGTCGATCGCTCGGACCATCGGCCCACCGACCTCGCCAAGCACGGCTGGAGCATCAGCGCCCCGCCCGGCTTTCGCCGCTTGCGTGAAGTCGAGCGCCGCATGGGCCCGCCCGAGGCGCCGCGCTCGACGCTGCAGGCCGTCCTCAGCGATGGCCTGGCCACATTGTCGGTGTTCATCGAGCTTGGTAGTGGCAGCCAGATTGCCAATGACATGTCGCACAGCCATGGCTCGCTCAGCGGTTACACGCGCCGGGTGGGCGATGCGATGATCACCGTGGTGGGTGAAGTGCCGTCGGCCACAGCCAAGGCTGTGGCGATGGGTGTAACGCAGAACGCCGGCCAGAACAGCGGCCAGAGCAGCCCACGGAACAGTCCACACAACAGCGCCAACCCCGCCGCCGTGCCGCTGCCCGAGCCCAAGCCCAAGCCAGCCCGTTAGCGCCGTGCGAGCCATTCTCACAAACATTCCTCCTACAAGAAGATCGAGAAGGAACTGCGAAATGCCTCTTGTCCTCGTTCCTGTACGCGCCGCACTGCTGAGCGCGCTTGCCCTTGCTGTCGTGATCGCTGCACCCGTGGCGCACGGGCAGGCGGTGCCGGTGGTGCCGCCAGCGGCCACCATCACGCTGCCGGACTTTGCCGACCTTGCCGAGCGTGTCTCGCCTGCGGTCGTGAACATCCGCACCAGTTCACGGGTTGGTGGCGGCTCGATGCAGCCCGGTGTGCCGCCGGAACTGGACGAGAGCGACCCGTTCTACGAATTTTTCAGGCGCTTCTTTCCGCAGCCCGGCCCGCAGCAGCGGCCTGGACCTAATCAGCCGGGCCCCAGTCAGCCGGGCCCCCGCGGCCGCGAGATGCCGCGCGGTGTGGGCTCCGGCTTCATCCTCACCGCCGACGGTTTTGTCATGACCAACGCCCACGTGGTGCAGGGCGCCGATGAAATCATCGTCACGCTGCCCGACCGGCGCGAGTTCCGCGGCAAGCTCATCGGGGCCGACCGCCGCACCGATGTCGCAATCGTCAAGATCGAAGCGGCCAACCTGCCGTTCGTGAAGCTCGGCGACCCGCAGAGACTGCGCGTGGGCCAGTGGGTGGTGGCCATTGGCTCGCCCTTCGGGCTCGACAACACCGTGACTGCCGGCATAGTCAGCGCCAAGGCGCGCGAGACCGGCGAGTACCTGCCCTTCATCCAGACCGACGTGGCGGTGAACCCGGGCAACTCGGGCGGACCGCTGATCAACATGGCCGGCGAGGTGGTGGGCATCAACTCGCAGATCTTCACGACTTCCGGCGCCTTTGCCGGCATCTCGTTCGCCATTCCCATCGACGAGGCCAGCCGCGTAGGCGAGCAGCTGCGCACGCAGGGTCGCGTGATCCGCGGCCGCATTGGCGTGGAGATCGGCAGCGTCACGCGCGAAGTGGCCGAGGGCATTGGTCTGGCCAAGCCGCAGGGAGCGCTGGTGTCCAGCGTGGAGCAGGGCGCGCCGGCCGAGAAGGCGGGCGTTGAGCCGGGCGACGTGATCCTGCGCTTTGACAACAAGGCGATCGATCGCGAGTCGGACCTGCCGCGCATCGTGGGCGGAACCAAGCCCGGCGCGCGCGTGCCCTTGGTCGTGTGGCGCAAGGGCAAGCAGCTTGAGCTGCAGGTCACCGTCGCCGAGATGGCGCCGGACCAGCAGCAAGGACGCCGTGGCGCGCCGCAGCCGCAGCCGGGCCCGAGCAATGCACTGGGTCTGACGGTCACCGACGTGCCTGCCGAGAAACTCAAGGAAATGCGCATCCGCAGCGGCGTGCAGGTCGATGCCGTGGACGGTCCTGGCGCGCGTGCTGGCTTGCGTCCGGGCGATGTGATCGTGGCGCTCAATAACATAGAAGTCGGCAACGCACGCCAGTTCAACGAGGCCGTGGCCAAGCTCGACGCCAAGCGCAACGTGGTGCTGCTGGTCCGGCGCGGCGACCGCAGCCAGTTCATCGTCATCCGGCCGCAGGATCGGCAGTAGCGTGGCGAGGACCGGCGGGGCGCGGCGCGAGCCTGCGCTGCCGGGACCTGCAAGGTGCATGGACGCGGCAGGTACAATCCGCGACCGCACGCTACATACTTCCGTAAGCGGCAGCGCGCAAGGCTAGCCAAGGGGTAGGTCAAGACCTACCCCTTGTGTTTTCGGCGGTCCGGCGCGCACGGCTCCACGCTTTTCCGTCCTGGCACCCGGGGTGCGGCAGTTCATGCCGGCTCGGGCGCGGTCGGTCGATTGACTCATGCAGCACATCCGCAACTTTTCCATCATTGCCCATATCGACCATGGCAAGTCGACGCTCGCGGATCGCCTGATCCAGCGGTGCGGCGGCCTGTCGGACCGCGAGATGGAGGCACAGGTGCTGGACTCGATGGATCTGGAGCGTGAGCGCGGCATCACTATCAAGGCGCAAACGGCGGCACTGGAGTACGTCGCCCCTGATGGCACCAGGTACAACCTCAACCTGATCGACACACCGGGCCATGTGGACTTCAGCTACGAAGTCAGTCGCTCGCTTTCGGCCTGCGAAGGCGCGCTGCTGGTGGTGGACGCCTCGCAAGGCGTGGAGGCGCAGACCGTCGCGAACTGCTACACGGCCATCGAGCTCGGCGTCGAGGTGCTGCCCATCCTCAACAAGATGGACCTGGCCTCGGCCAACGCCGAGGAGGCACGCGCCGAGATCGAGGACGTGATCGGACTCGATGCGCACGACGCGGTGCTGGCCAGTGCGAAGACCGGCATGGGGCTCGAGGAGATCCTGCAACGCGTGATCGAGCGCGTGCCGCCGCCCAAAGGCAGCCCGGACGCACCGTTGCAGGCGCTGGTGATCGATTCGTGGTTCGACAACTACGTTGGCGTCGTGATGCTGGTGCGGGTGGTCAACGGCATCATCAAGCCGAAGGACAAGATCCTGCTGATGGCCACCCGGGCAACACACCTGGTGGAGCAAGTCGGCGTGTTCACGCCGAAGTCACGCGGCCGCGAGCACCTGTCGGCGGGCGAAGTGGGCTTTGTCATCAGCGGCATCAAGGAGTTGCGCGATGCGCGCGTGGGCGACACGGTGACGCACGAGCGCAAGCCGGCGGACAAACCCCTGCCCGGCTTCAAGGAAGTGAAGTCGCAGGTGTTTGCGGGCCTGTTTCCGGTCGAGCCCAACCAGTACGAAGCCCTGCGCGACGCGCTGACCAAGCTGCAGTTGAACGACGCCTCGCTGCATTTTGAGCCCGAGGTGTCGCAGGCGCTGGGCTTCGGCTTCCGCTGCGGCTTTCTTGGCCTGCTGCACATGGACATCGTGCAGGAGCGGCTCGAGCGTGAGTACGACATGGATCTCATTACCACCGCGCCGTCGGTGGTGTACGAGGTGTTGCTGCGCGACGGCAGCGTGGTGTCGGTCGAGAACCCGTCGAAAATGCCCGATCCGGCCAAGATCGAGGAGATCCGCGAGCCCGTGGTCGACGTGACCATTTTCGTGCCGCAGGAGTTCGTCGGTCAGGTGATCACGCTGTGCATCGGCAAGCGTGGCGTCCAGACCGACCTCACGTACCACAGCCGGCACGTGATCGTGAAGTACGAGCTGCCGCTGGCGGAGATCGTGCTCGACTTCTTTGACAAGCTCAAATCGGTCTCGCGCGGCTATGCCTCCATGGACTACGAGTTCAAGGAGTACCGCGCGGCCGACGTCGTCAAGGTCGACATGCTGATCAACGGCGACCGGGTCGACGCCCTGTCGGTCATCGTGCACCGCGCCAATGCGACGCATCACGGGCGCGAGGTCACGGCCAAGATGCGCAAGCTCATTCCGCGGCAGATGTACGACGTGGCGATCCAGGCCTCCATCGGCGCCAACATCATCGCCCGCGAGGACGTCAAGGCCCTGCGGAAGAACGTGCTGGCCAAGTGCTACGGCGGCGACATCTCGCGCAAGAAGAAGCTGCTCGAGAAGCAGAAGGCCGGCAAGAAGCGGATGAAGCAGGTCGGCTCGGTGGAGATTCCGCAGGAGGCCTTCCTCGCGATCCTGCAAGTGGACGACAAATAATGAACTTTGCCCTGATCCTGTTCATCCTCCTGGTGCTGAGCTTTGCGGCTTGGCTCATCGATGTGCTGTGGCTGGCCAAGGCGCGCACGGCCACGGCCGACCGTCTTGCCGCTGATTTCGACCGCCGCAACGCCAGCCAGTCCGGCGTGACGCCCGAGGCCCTGGCCAGCGAGCGCGCAGCGCTGCGCGAGAACGCCACGCGCCGACCCTGGTACATGGAGTACACGGCGAGCTTCTTCCCCGTGATCCTGTTGGTGTTCGTGCTGCGCTCGTTTCTCTTTGAGCCGTTTCGCATCCCCTCGGGCTCGATGCTGCCCACACTGGAGATTGGCGATCTCATCCTGGTGAACAAGTTCGACTACGGCATCCGGCTGCCGGTGATCAACAAGAAGGTGATCCCGCTTGGCGACCCTAAGCGCGCCGATGTCATCGTCTTTCGCTTTCCGCACAACCCAAGCCAGGACTACATCAAGCGGGTGGTGGGACTGCCGGGCGACCGGCTGGACTACCTGAACAAGCAACTGCGCATCAACGGCCAGGTTGTGCCGCTGACCCCGCGTGAGCGCTACATGGACGAGTCCCGGCTACAGAGTTACCAGCAATTCACCGAAAAACTGGGTGAAAAGCAGCACCGGATCATCATGTCCGAGGGGCCGGGTTTCATTGTTCGTGCACTGCAACATACGCATCCCGACGCCTGTCGCTACAGCCCCGAAGGGGTCAGCTGTACCGTCCCGCCCGGCCACTACTTCGTCATGGGCGATAATCGGGACAACAGCGAGGACAGCCGGTACTGGGGATTTGTGCCGGACGAAAACATCGTTGGCCGCGCGTTCTTCGTGTGGTTGACGCTCAAAGGCTGGGTCCCCTCGTTTGAACGGGTGGGACGGTTTGATTGAGAGGGTGGTGATGAAGCACGATGCCTTGCCGCTGCGGCAGCGCGGTTTCTCGATTGTCGGGCTGATCTTTTTCGGCCTGATCATCGTCGTCCTGCTGCTGATCGCTGCCAAGCTCGTGCCAGCCGTCACCGAGTACATCGCCATCGAGCGCGCGATCCAGAAGATCAAGAACGAAGGTGCGACGGTGGCGCAGATCCGCGAGGCGTTCGATCGCCATGCTGTGATTGACGACATCAAGTCCATCAACAGCAAGGATCTTGATATCACCAAGGACAACGACCGCGTCGTCATCTCCTACGCCTACGCCTACCAGATCCAGCTGCTCGACAACGTGCGGTTGGTGATCGACTTTGCCGGGACCACCCGCGACCGCCCCGGCAAGAACATCCCTTAATGGCGGCCGCGCAGGGTTTCCGGCATGGAATTGACGGCGCTTGAAGAGCGCCTGGGGTACCGCTTTGTCACGCCGGGCCTGCTGGAGCAGGCGGTCACGCACCGCAGCCATGGCGCTGTGCACAACGAGCGGCTCGAATTCCTCGGGGACGCGGTGCTTAACTGCACCATCGCACAACTGCTGTTCGCCAAGTACGCGCGGCTGAACGAAGGCGATTTGTCGCGCCTGCGTGCCAATCTGGTGAAGCAGTCGTCGTTGGCCGACATCGGGGAAAGAATCGGGCTGGCCGACTTCATGCGCCTGGGCGAGGGCGAGATGAAATCCGGCGGCTTTCGCCGGCCCTCGATCCTGGCTGACACGGTGGAAGCCATTTTTGGCGCCGTGATGGTCGATGGCGGCTTCGAGCCGGCGCGCGAGGCGATTGCGCGGCAGTTCGAGCCGATTCTCAAGCACGTCGATCCCAAGACCCTTGGCAAGGACAGCAAGACGCTGCTGCAGGAGTACCTGCAGGGCAAGCGCCTGCCGCTGCCGCTTTACACCGTGGTCGAGACGCGTGGGGCGGCGCATAACCAGGAGTTCGAGGTCGAGTGCGCGATCCCCAAGCTTGAGATCAGTGTGCGCGGCACCGGGCGCAGCCGCCGCGCTGCCGAGCAGAACGCGGCCAAGCTTGCGTTTGAGACGGCGCAGACAACATTGCAGGCAGCGCGCCGTGCCAAGCGCAAGACTACGGCCGAGCCGGACATAACGGTGAGCGAGGCGGCCGATGCAGCCGATGGTGCACGCGACCGCACGCCTGAGCCCGAGCGCAAGGCGCAGCGCAGCGAGCGGCACGAAAGATCGGACAAGGCGGAGCGGCACGAACGGAACGAGAAGACCGACAAGACCGACAAGGCCGACAAGGCCGAGAAGACCGTGGAAACGCAAGCCGCAGAGAAGCAGACCGCAGACAAGACAGCAGACAAGCACGCAACAGACAAGCACGCAGCAGACAAAGCGGCAGACAAAGCGGCAGACAAGCAGCCCACGGAAAAGCCGGCAGAAGAGCACTCAGCGGACAAGGCAGCGGCAGACAAGACAGCAGCGGACAAGACAGCAGCAGACAAGGCGGCACCGACTGACAAGGGCTCATCGATGCGGGAGATCGAGGGCTCGGCACCCGTCGGCACGCGCTCGTGACGGCAGCGCACACTGGCCAGGTCGCCATCGTCGGCCGCCCCAATGTCGGCAAGTCGACGCTGCTCAACGCCTTGGTCGGCGAGCATGTCTCGATCACCTCACGCAAGCCGCAGACCACGCGCGACCGCGTGCTTGGCGTGCTGACGCAGGGCGAGCCACCGGCCACCACCCAGTTCATCTTCGTCGACACGCCCGGCTTCCAGCGCAAGCACCGCTCGCTGCTCACGCGGCGCATGAATGATTCAGTGCGGCAGGCGCTGGGCGAGGTCGACGCCATCGTGCTCGTGATCGAGGCCCCGCGCGGCTGGACCGCGCAGGACGACGCAGTGCTCGCGCTGCTGCCCAAGGCCGAAGACGCGGCGACCAGCCGCGTGGTGCTGGCGCTCAACAAGACGGACGAGCTCGTCGAACGCAACAAGCTGCTGCCCGTGCTGGCCGAATCCGCGCAGAAGTATCCGTTTGCGGCACTCGTGCCGGTGAGTGCTGAGCGCAGCAAGCAGCTGGACGATCTGCTGGCCGCGGTGGGCAAGTTGCTCCCGGCTGCCGAGCCGCTGTTCGACTCCGATCAATTTACCGACCGCCCGGTGCGTTTCCTGGCCGCGGAACTGGTGCGAGAGAAGGCCTTTCGGCTGCTTGGTGATGAACTGCCCTATGGCATCGCGGTCATCATCGACCGCTGGACCGAGACCGAGGATCGCGTCGAGATCATCGCCACGCTGCTCATCGAACGCGATTCGCACAAGGGCATCGTGATCGGTGCAGGGGGCGCCAAGCTGCGCGAGATCGGGCGGCTGGCGCGGCTCGACATGGTCAAGCTGCTCGGCAAATCCGTGCACCTGGAGACCCACGTGCGGGTGCGGCGCGGCTGGGCCGACGATGCCGGCCAGCTCAAGAGCCTGGGCTATGAGTGATGCGCAGGGTGAATCCGGCCAGCCGGCGCGCCGGCGCAGCGGCAGCCGCGTTGGCAGCAGCGAGCGCGTCGATCAGCAACCGGGCTTCGTTCTGCACAGCTATGCGTGGCGGGAAACCAGCCTGATCGTCGAGGTGTTCACGCGCGACCATGGGCGCATGGCGCTGGTCGCGCGCGGCGCCAAACGTCCGACTTCGCAGTTTCGCGGGCTGCTTGGTCCGTTCAGCCCGCTCGCGCTGTCATGGAGCGGGCGCAATGAGATCAAGTCGCTGGTGCGGGTGGAGTGGCTGGGCGGGCTGGCGCCGTTGCGCGGTGATGGGCTGCTTTCGGCGTTCTACCTCAATGAACTGCTGGTTCGCCTGCTCGAGCGTGGCGACGCACATGAGCGACTGTTCCGCGCCTATATCGGCGCGCTGCGCACGCTTGCAAATGATGAGGACCAGCGGGCCTGCCTGCGCGGCTTCGAAATGGATCTGCTGCGCGAGATGGGTTACCTGCCGCCGCTGGATCACGGCGCCGATGGCGCTCCACTGGAGACTGCCCGCTGGTATCACGTCGACAGCCAGCGCGGTTGGCTGCTGACCGACGCACCGGATGAACTGAGCGTGCGCGGTGCCACCATTGCCGCGATGGCCGCGCGCGAGTTCAGTCGGCCCGAGGCCGCAGTGCAGGC
>JBIIZX010000195.1:0-6514 GCA_044346055.1 Burkholderiaceae bacterium
GGCGCGATCGGCCACGCGCGTCATGCTGAAGCTCTCGCGCGCCAGGTGGTACTCGAAGTACACGCGCTCGAACTGATCGCGTGCCTCGCGCAGCGGTTGGTCCAGGCTGACGCCGGCCGTGGGCTGCATGTCGGCCGAGGTCTTCAGCTGCCCCTCTTCGACCGCGCCACCAATGGTGGGCTCGAGGGTGCGCGGCGGCTCGGCCGCACTGGCCGGCGCAACCACGCCCGCCGCGCGCAGGTTGCGCATCAGCCGCCCGCGATCGAGCCCGTTTTTCACCGCCGACAGCAGGCGCGCCAGTGCGATGGGCTTTTCAAGGAAATCGAGTGCGCCAAAGCGCGTGGCTTCCACAGCGGTGTCGATGGTGGCGTGGCCGGACATCATGATCACGGGCATGGTGAGGTTGCCCGCTGCGGCCCATTCCTTGAGCAGGGTGACGCCATCGGTGTCAGGCATCCAGATGTCGAGCAGCACGAGATCCGGCGCTTCATTAGCGCGCGCACGCCGCGCGGCGGCCCCGTTCTCGGCGGTCACCACGGCATGGCCCTCGTCGGACAGGATCTCCGAGAGCAGTTCGCGGATGCCGACTTCGTCGTCGACGACGAGGATGACAGCCATGTCAGCGCGGGGGTACGCGACGCTGCGCGTCGCACGTGCACCCGCGCTGCTCATTCGAGCGGACCGCCCTACGGGCGGCCGGGCGGGCGGCCCGATCACAAAGGCAACGGGCGTTCACGGGCAGGTCCGATAACGACACCACGGCGCAGCCGTCGTCCGCTGCGCGTGGTCGCGGCTCTCGGCGTTCCCCTGCACAAGAGGCGCTGCAAAGCGGACTGGCAACACGTGCAAGGGGCGATGAACCTGTGGTACCAAGAAATCACTCCACGGCGCGGTGACGTACGACTGCGCGCCTGTCAGGCGACCCGACGGGAGTCCGAACGGGTTTCGGCGGCCGTCTGCGCACCAGCGGACCCAGCGGCTTGCGCATTGTGCGCCTCGGCCGGTGCCAGTTTGCGGAACAGTATGGTCACCGTGGCGCCCGAGGCGGCGGCGCCGGTCGGGCCGGTAATGCGATTCACGAGTTCGATGCGGGCGCCGTGTTCGTCGATGATCTTCTTCACCATCGCCAGGCCGAGCCCGGTGCCGCTGGGCTTGGTGGTGACGTAAGGCTCGAAGGCACGCCTAAGTATATTCGTCGCGAACCCTGGGCCTGAATCTTCCACGGCCAGGCGCACTGCACGAGCCGCAGTGGTGGCGGCCTCGCCCTGGCTCACGAGTTCGGTCCGCACCAGGATGCGCGGGTTGTCGGGCCGGGTCTCGGCCGGCATGTGCGCCATGGCTTCCTGCGCATTGGACAGCAGGTTGTGGATGACCTGGCGCAGCTGGGTCGGGTCGCCTTCAATCAGCGGCAGCGCGGGCGCCAGTTGCAATTGCAGCGGCGCACCCGCCGTGCTGGTGGCGCGATTCACGTCGATGGCCGCGCTGTCGGCGCCATAAAGGCCCGCCACTTCCTCGATCAGCGCGTTCAGGTCGAGCGGGGCCAGGCGCGCCGGCGGCACCCGCGCATATTCGCGAAAGTCGTCGACCATGCGCTTCATGGCCGCCACCTGGTTGACGATGGTCGAGGCACCGCGCACCAGCACCTCGGCCTGCGCCGGCGGCAGCACCGGCGACAGCTTCATCTGCAGGCGCTCGGCGGCCAGCTGAATGGGCGTCAGCGGATTCTTGATCTCGTGCGCCAGGCGCCGCGCCACCTCGCCCCAGGCGACCGCGCGCTGTGCAGAAATGACCTGCGTGATGTCATCGAACACCACCACGTGGCCAGGCCCATCGTCCAGCGGCAGGCGCGACCCGCGCGCCAGGAGCGACAGCGGCTCCGCGCCCGGGGCCGCGTTGGCGCGCTGCACCGCGATCTGCTGCTGCCATGAATCCTTGGGCGTGGCGGCCATAGCCTGGTCGGCAAAGGCGGCCTGCACCTCCTGCGCCATCGCAGGCACCAGGTTGGCAAAGGCCTCGCCGACGCGCGGCGTCAGCGGCAGGCCAAGGATGCGACTGGCGCCGAAGTTGGCGGTGACCAGCCGCCATTCGCGGTCGAGCACGATGACGCCGGCCGACAAATTGGCCATCACGCGCTCCAGATAGGCCTTGGCGTTCTCCACCTCGCGCTGCTTGGCCTCGACCGCGTCGCGCGCCTCTGCCAGCTGGCGCGTCATGGCGTTGAACGACTGGGTCAGCAGGTTGAGCTCGTCGTTGCCGCGCGCCTCGCGCACCGGGCGAAAGTCGCCTTCGGCCACCGCCTTGGTGCCTTCGGCCACGTGCAGAAGCGGCGCGGTCATTGAGCTTGCGAGCAGCACGGCGGAAGCAATCGCAGCAAAAATAGCCAGCAGCAGGGTGAGCGTCAGCGTCACGGTGTAGATCTTCTGCAGACCGCTGCGCGACAGCGACAACTCCTGGTATTCGCGGTAGCCGTCCTGCAAGAGCTGCGCATTGGCTGCCACCGACGGCGGCACCATCTGCACCAGTTGCAGCAGACGCTGCTCGCCGCGCTGCCCTGGCCAGGCGGGCGTCTCGCGAATAGAAAACGGCGCGCGCAGGCTGCCGGCCGGCGTCGAGCCGGCCGCTGCAGTCGGCGCGGGAATCGGCACGATCACCCGCGTGCGCAGGCCGAGCTTTGGATCGTTGGCCAGCGGATCGCCTTCGATCGCCGCAAAGCTGCGTTGCGTGCGCGCCTGCCGCAAGGCGGTCATGTTGGGCAGCTCTGGCACGAGGTCGACTTCGCCGCGTGCGTTGCTCGCACCCAGCAGGGTGCCGCCTTGCGTCACCAGCAGCGCCTCTTGCACGCCAGCGCGCTCGCGCGCACGGTCCAGTGCCGACAGTTGCGACGACTCCGGCACATCGGCCAGCTCGGCGGCGATCGCACGCGCCTTGGCGCTCAGATCAGCCAGTTGCGCCTCCAGCGCTGCGCGCCCGAGCGTGAGGCCCGACTCAAGCGCACGATCCACCCGCACGTCGAACCACGATTCGATCGAACGCGACAAGAACTGCACCGACACCAGGTAGATGAGCGCGCCGGGCACCACGCCCATCAGCGCGAAGGCCACGGCAAAGCGTTTCATCAGGCGCGCGCCAAAGCGCCGTTGCCGCAGCCGCCGCACCAGGCGCGCCACCAGCAGGATCACCAGGACCAGGAGCGCGGCGGCAATGGCGCCGTTGATTGCCAGCAGCAGCGGGTAGTGCCGCTCGAACGCCTGCGTGTTGCCGCTGGCGGAGGCGAGCAGGAACAGCAGCACGCCGCCGAGCAACAGGGCGATCAGAAAGCCGTATCGAAGCCAGCGCGACATCAGGTCAACGGGGCGGACGGCGCGGTGTACGGAGCGGCGGCCGAACTGCGGCAGTCTTCATTGACTCCTCTGATCATCGCAAGCAGGCCATTGAAGGCGGTTCGTCGTCGTCTTCGTCCGCTGTAGCGCGCACATCGCGGCGATTAACGCGTCAATTCGGCCGTCACGCTGACACTGCGCCAGTCAGAGGCCAGTGTCCAGTCGCGATTGGTGAGCGCGTTGATCTGGAACGGCTTGGGCAGCTGGCTGGTGTCCAGGCGCATGCGCAGTTGCGCGCGGTAGTCCTCGTCGGGCCTCAGCATGCCCCGCTCCAGCACCTTCCAACCGCGGATGCGCCGCAAGCTGGCCAGCGCATCGTCGAGCGTGTCATACGGAAGCGCCAGCGTGCCGCGCGCCAGCCGATACTGGCGCGTCAGCGGGCTGTAGGTCAGGCGGTAGGTCAGCGACTGCGCCGCCACCCGGCGATCGAACCAGTACCAGCGCTCGCGATACAGCTCGAACTCGACCACGAAGTACAGCGCCACGCCGCGGTTGACGGCATCGACCAGCACCCAGGGCAGCTCGAAATCGAACTCGGCATCGAGCACCACGCCGGGCTCGCCCGTGTCCAGCAGCGCCAGGTTGGCCTGCCGGACGTTGATGCGATCCTCGGCGGACGCACCCGCGTGGCCCGCGAGCAGCAGCAGCGCCAGAGAGCCGGCGCATATTGCGTGGAGCATGCGCGTGGCGGCAGCGTGCGCCGGCGCGACCGCCAGCGATCTGACCGAGGGCGCGGCCAACAGACTTGCCAAGCTCATTGCCCGCAGTGCCAGCCGCTCGAAACTGGCGGACTCAAGGATGGCTGCAGACCAGAGTGCGCGGCGCGAGGCAGGCACGCGTGCGCGCCACGCCGGGCCCGGCGTGCTTGGAAGGCTCAACCGGGCCGCGCACTGCATGGTTGCGAATCAGTATTTTTCCAACAGCGCGAAGAAGAACCCGTCGTGCACGGTGGGTGTGTCCGCCTTTGCCTCGCCGCTGGGCACGTTGGCCTCCGCGGGCAGCAGTTGCACGGTGAAACCACCGGCTGGCGCCGCGGGCAGTGCGAGGAGCCGGGCGTCCCGGTGCTGCTCGACAAAGGCCGCCACCTGTCGCTCACCCTCCTCTGGAAACAGGGAACAAACGACGTAAAGAAATCTACCAGCGGGTGCCAGCAGCGGCCACAAAGCCTCCAGCAATCGCCGCTGCTGCGTTGCTAATTGCGCAACATCGGCGGGCCGACGCAGCCATGGGATATCCGGATGCCGCCGGACGATGCCACTCGCGGTGCAAGGGGCATCGAGCAGCACACGATCGTATGGACGATTGCCAGACATAGCGCGCAGTTGCCGCGTATTGGCCGCATCGGCGGTGTGCACCTTCACCTGCGAGTGCGCGCGCGCATGCAACCGGTTGAGGTTGTCCTCGATGCGCTGCACGCGCGCGGGATCGACATCGATTGCGTCGAGCGCGATCTGCGCCGCGCACGCGAGTTGCGCGGTCTTGCCACCTGGAGCGGCGCAGGCATCGAGCACGCGCATGCCATCGGCCACGCCGAGCCATGGCACGGCGAGCTGCGCGCCGGCGTCCTGCACAGCGACCAGCCCCTGGGCAAAGCCCGGCAGCGCCTCCACTGGCCGCGGCGGCTCCACCCGCACCGCGGCCGCGCCCACCTGCTGCGCCCGCAGGCCCTCGGCCGCACACCGCGCGATGTAATCGGCCACGCTGATGTGCGCTGTCTGCACGCGCAGCACCAGGGGCGGCGGCCTGCGCTGCACCTCGGCGACCGTCTGCCACGCTTGCGGATACGCCCGCTGCAGGCGTTGCAGCCACCAGCCGGGCAGGTTGAAACGCACCCGCTCGTCGGCCTGTGCCTCGCTGCACAGGCTGTCGCGCTGGCGCAGGGCATTGCGCAGCACGCCGTTCACGAAGCCGGCGGAGCCGCGCAACAGATCGGTGTGCTTGGCGGCCTCGACCGCCTGATCGACCACCG
Organism: Burkholderiaceae bacterium; assembly: GCA_044346055.1. Classification (GTDB taxonomy): domain Bacteria; phylum Pseudomonadota; class Gammaproteobacteria; order Burkholderiales; family Burkholderiaceae_F; genus JALHMQ01. The sequence continues at coordinate 5,350 of JBIIZX010000195.1, forward strand.
CGTAGGCAGCATGGCGCTCGGCAAGCAACTGCCCGAGCGCAACCGCGAGCAGCGCCTCGACTGCCGGCGCCGGTTCGCGCGGCACCAGGCGCGCGATGATCCAGTCGATCAGCGCCAGATGGCGCGCCGCGGTGTAGGCGATGTCCTTGGCGGCGGCCGCCGCGCGGCGATGTTGCCCCTGGACCATGGACGCGCGGTCAGCGCCGGCGTTTCTCCCGTCAGATGAACCGTCCGATGAACCTTCCGCTGACTGGTCCAGTGAGCGGTCCAATGAGCGGCCCAACGAGCGGTCCAGTGAGTGGCCGTCGCGCAGCCCGCGCCAACCGTCGGCGGCGAGCAACAGCGCCTGCCACAGCGGCGGCGCGCCGGTGTCGGTGGCCTCGGTCGGCGCGCTCACGACGTGCGCCGCGTGGCGGGATGGTCGCCTGCCAGCTCGCTGGCTGCAGCGCTGGTTCCATCAGCCGGCGCACCGAGCACTTCGCCGACCGCGATCGGCGAGCCAGCCAGGAACTCATGCACTGGCATGCGCTTGCCCCCGGAACGCTGCAGATGAAGCAGCACGAGCGTGCCCTCGCCGGTGGCGATGCGAACGCCTGCCGGGCCACTGGACAGCACCGTGCCGGGCGCGGCGTCTGGCGCCTCGCCCTGCGCCGCCCCCTCGGCCCGCGCCGACCAAATGCGCAAGGACGCACCGCGCCAGTCGAGCGTGGCCACGGGAAACGGATCAAAGGCCCGCACCTGGCGCGCCAGCAGCACGGCCGGGCGCCGAACATCCAGCACGCCTTCGTCCTTGCCCAGCTTGTGCGCGTAAGTCACATCCGGTCCATCAGCGGGCTGCGGCCGTGGCTGCAGCCCCCCGCGCGCAGCCGCATCGAGCGCGCGCATGATCAGGCCTGCGCCGAGATCGGCCAGGCGCAATGTGAGGGTGGCGGTGGTGTCGGTGCGCGCAATCTGCACGCGCTCGTCGAGCAGCATGGGGCCGGTGTCGAGCCCCGCTTCCATCTGCATGATGGTGATGCCGGTGTGCGGGTCGCCGGCTTCGATGGCCCGCGCGATTGGCGCCGCGCCGCGCCAGCGCGGCAGCAGCGAGGCGTGGATGTTGAGCGCGGTCAGGCGCGCGCCAGACGCCTGCATCAGGCCGCGCGGCGCATCGAGCACGGCCTGG
>JBIIZX010000196.1:0-6454 GCA_044346055.1 Burkholderiaceae bacterium
GCGCCCCGCGGCTGACACCCAGACTCAGCAGCGCAGCAATGCACCGGTTACACCATCAGAAACGCCCAAATGGCACGGTCACTTGCTCCACCAGGCCCATACAACAGTGACTGGTGAAACATCCGGGTTAAACGCCCTTTGATCTGAGCCGTTGCCGTTCAGCCGCTACAAGGCTACATTCGGCCGCCGCGTTCGGCGCACGCCTGACACCTCACGGCGTTCTTGCCGAATGGCTGTCTAGCCGCGCGGTGCGTGCCGTGCTTCTGCGCTCCGGCGGCACTCCTGCACTTCAACCAACAAGATCTAACCGGCAAACGCCAGGCAAAAAAACATGAGCAATTTCTGGGACGTTCTGACTCTCATCTTCTCGACATTTCTCTTTGTCGCGTACCTGTTCGTCCTGTTCCAGATCATCACCGACCTGTTTCGTGATGGCGAGATGGGTGGCGTGGCCAAGGCGATCTGGCTGGTGGCACTGGTCTTCCTGCCGATGCTGACCGCGATCGTCTACATCATCACGCGCGGCGCCGGCATGGCGGCGCGCCAGCAGGCGGCGTTCAGCCGGATGAAGAGCGAGTCCGAGACGTACATCCGCAACGTAGCGGGCCGCTCGGCGGCGGCAGACATTGCCGAAGCCAAGGCGCTGCTCGATGCCGGCACCATCAACCAGGCCGAGTTCGAGCGACTGAAGGCCAAGGCGCTGGCCTGAGAGCCTGAGCCGGCGGCAAGCGCCCACCCAGCACATGAGCTCTGAACCGCAAGCACCCATGGCGGGCGCGTTGAGCGCCCGGCCCTGGCGCACGATTGCCTTCGTCGGCTTTACTCTGGCCTGCGCCGCGGCAGCCTTGCTGCTGCCGGCCCTGCCGCAGCCAGTCGACTACCACGGCTTTGTCGACGACCGCACGCTCCTCGGCATCCCGCACTTCAAGAACGTGGTGTCCAATTTGCCGTTCGTGCTGGTGGGGCTGGCGGGCTTCGAGGTGATGACGCGCTCACGCGCGGCCTTCACCCATGCCGGGGAGCGCCTGGCCTACTACGTCTTCTTCGTGGGGCTCGTGCTCACCGGCATCGGCTCGGCTTACTACCACCTGGCGCCGAACAACGAGACGCTGTTCTGGGACCGGCTGCCGATGACGATCGCGTTTGCCGGGCTGGTTGCCGCGCAGGTGTCGGAGCGCATTGCGCCGCGACTGGGCATGGGGCTGCTCACGCCCTTGCTGGCCATTGGTGCGGCCAGCGTCATCTACTGGCGCATGACCGAGCGCGCCGGCGCCGGCAATGTGCTGCCCTACGCAATCCTGCAGGGCTACACCATGGCGGTGGTGCTGCTGCTCGCGCTCACGCACCCTTCGCGCTACACGCGCGGCAGCGACATCTACTGGGTGTTTGCTGCCTACCTTGCGGCCAAGGTGACCGAGTCACTCGACGAGCAGATCTGGCACTGGACCGCGGGTCTCGTGAGCGGTCACACGCTCAAGCATCTGTTCGCAGCAGTGGCGGGGGTGATCGTGTGCATGACGCTGCTGCGGCGCCGGCCACTCGCCACCCTGCCGGCTTAGCGTCAGGTCAAAAAACTAGCGCGACACGGGCGTGGCGGCCGGCGGCGTGTCCTTGTTCGCCTTGGCTTGCGCAAACAGCAGGGCAATGCGCTGATAAAAATCTGGCGGAAACGTCCAGAAGCGGCCGCCGCGCTCGCCAACACGCTCTTCCAGCCCGCGCCGCGCCGGTGCAGCGTCCAGGAGAAAAAGTGCGATCACGTCGCTGCTCACCCACGGATGTGCAAACCAGAAGGCGTGCGAGCGCGGTGGCAGGCCGGGGATCGCGGCCGGGTCCACTTCCAGCAGGTCAAAGTCAAGGCGCGCCAGTGCCTTGAGCATGAAGGCCTGTTGCTGCTCATCCAGCTCATCCTTGTTGGGCCTGCCGGCACGCGATGCACGGTTCACCAGTTGCGACACGCGCAGTGCCGAATCGCGCTGGTTGACGGCGGCCGTCACGCGGCCCACCGCGCCGATGTACTTGCCCAGCTGATCGACAAACTGGCGTGTGTCCAGGTCCGGCGCGGCGTAGTAGACGTTGCCCACCCGCAGGCGCTTGCGCACTGCCGCCTCGTCTTCACCCGCCTGCGGCTTGGCGAGCATGGCCAGCGCGGGGCTCACGATCTGCGCGCCGGCGCTGTAGGACAGCACGTTGATCGAGCGGGCGCTGGTATTGGCGGCCAGTGCCTGCAGCAGGCGCGCAAAGGGCGTGATGGAGGCGCGCGCGTTACCCACGTCGGTGAAGTAACGCAGGATCGACCCGGCCGATGGCCACATGAACGCCACCACGACCACGCGCCGGGTGGCAAAGTGCTGGAACTGTGCCGCCTGCGCCGCCGCGCGCGGCACGGTGCTGTTCACGCCGTGCACGTAGACCACGAGGTCACGGCCCGGACTGAGCGTCAGCGCCCGCTCGATCATCGAGAAGAATTCGTGGGCCTGTGCCTGGGGATCGGAGGCTGGCGGCAGTGGCCCCTTGGACTCCAGCCAGTCGAGTTGCACGATCGGCCGCGGTGCAACGTCCTGCCCGAGCGACAGACGATGCAGGCTCTCCCAGTCATTCGGGCTGTCGCCAATGCGCACGTGCGCAATGCCCACGCGCAGCTGCGAGCTGGGCAGCGTCGTGAAGATCGGGTCCGTCGCCGCCTCCACCAGCGGCAGGCGGTTGGTGGTGTACAGGATCGGCACATCGGTGCGTGCCAGCTTGGCCTGCACGCCGGAAAACGGGTCGAGCTGACCGGTGCTGAAGGCCACCGGCGTGGGCATCAGCTGCACGGGCGTCTGGCAGCCGGTAACGAGGCTGCAAAGTGCGAGTGCGGCGACGGCGACCGCAAGGCGGCAGCAGTTGTGAAAGCTCATGGTTCTTTTGGGGTCAGGGTGCGTTTGCCAAGGCGCCGGAGCGAACGGGTCGTGGTTCGTCATTACCAGCGCGCTGCAGTGTAGGTAATGGACCCGTGCTGCGGTACCTAGAGTTACACCGCAGGCTCATTGGACGTGTGCGAGCAATGCAGGGGTCGCCTTGCGCGCCTTATGCAAAGCCGTATGCAAAGCCTGATGCGAAGCTTATCCGTCACCTTAACCGCCGCCTTAACCGCCGCCTCAACCATCGCGTTAACCGTCGCCTAACCCGGCAGCGGCATACTGCGACGGTCTGCAACCCAACTGCATTGCCGCCCACTCATGCGTCTGCTGCTGGTCGAGGACGATCGCATGATCGGCGACAGCCTGCGCAATGCGCTGCGCCAGTCCGGCTTTGCCGTGGACCTGGTGCGCGACGGCCGCGCGGCCGAAAGCACGATTGCCTCCGAGCGCTTTGACCTCGTGCTGCTCGACCTCGGAATGCCGCAGCGCGACGGCATGGAGGTGCTGCAGGCAATGCGGGCGCGCGGTGATCGCACCCCCGTCATCGTGGTCACCGCACGCGACACACTGGCCGCGCGCGTGGGCGGGCTGGACGCCGGCGCCGACGATTACATCGTCAAGCCGTTTGAACTCGACGAGCTGCTGGCGCGCATCCGCGCCGTGGTGCGGCGGCAGGCCGGGCGGGCGGAAACGGCGCTCACGGTCGGCGCGGTGACGCTCGACACCGCCACGCGCCAGGTCACGCACGCGGGCGTCAGCGTGGCGCTGTCGGCCCGCGAGTACGCGCTGCTCGAGGCGCTGATGCTGCGCCCCGGCGCCATCCTGTCGCGCGCGCAACTCGAAGATCGCCTGTACGGCTGGGGCGAGGAGCTTGAAAGCAACGCCATCAGCGTGTACGTGCACCAGCTGCGCCGCAAGCTCGGCGAGGGCTTCATCCACACCGTGCGCGGCGTGGGCTACTACGTCGGCGTGCCAAAGGCTGCCGCATGAGTACTGAGATGAGCGGCGTGAGCGGCGGCGTGATGAAGGCAACGCGCGGCACGCCCCTGCTCGCGTCCTTGCGGGGCCGACTGCTGCTCTTTCTCGTGAGCCTTGCGGTACTTGCGGCGGTGGCGATTGCGCTGGTGAGCTACCGCAGCGTGCTGCGCGACACCGACGAGATCTTCGACTACCAGCTGCAGCAAATGGCGCTGTCGCTGCGCGACCAGGGCGCGGTGCCGGAGAACCAGCGCACCGCGCTGGCCGACGCCAGCCTCGACTACGTGATCCAGATCTGGACCAGCGATGGCAGCGTGACCTATGCCTCGCATCCCAACCGGCGCCTGCCCAGCAGCGTGACGCTCGGCTTTGCCAACACCGAGATCGACGGCCGGCCCTGGCGCATCTACAGCACGCTGGCGCGCGACCGCGTAGTGCGCGTGGCGCAGCCACTCACGGTGCGCCGGTCGCTGGCTGCGGTCACCGCGCGGCGCAGCGTGCTGCCGGTCCTGGTGGCCGCACCGCTGATCGCGCTGGCCATGTGGTGGCTGGTGAGCCTGTCGCTCGCGCCACTCGGGCGGCTTGCAGGCTCCGTGCGCCGCCGCGACACTGAGTCGCTGGCGCCGCTCGACAGCGCCGGCCTGCCCTCGGAGATCACGCCGCTGGTTGAATCGATGAACGCGCTGCTCGCGCGCCTGGGCGCGGCGCTGCAGGCGCAGCGCGCCTTCGTGGCCGACGCGGCACATGAGCTGCGCTCGCCACTGACGGCGCTGAAGCTGCAGCTCGAACTCGTGCAACGCGCCCCCGATACCGCTGCCCGCGAGCAGGCGCTGCGCGATCTGGGCGCCGGCATCCAGCGCGCGCAGCATCTGCTCGGCCAGTTGCTCGCCCTGGCGCGCGCCGAGCCCGGCGGCGCACAGGCCGCACTCGCGACGCTGGACCTTGCAGAAGTCACGCGCCAGGCAACCGCTGACACCGTTCCGCTCGCTGCCGAACACAAGGTGGAGCTGTCGCTGGACGCGCCGCAGCCCGTGCAGGTGCGGGGCGATGCCGCAGCGCTGCGCATCCTCGCGCGCAATCTCATCGACAACGCCGTGCGCTATTCAAGCTCGACCGTTGCCGCAACGGTGCGCCGCCGGCAGGTCGAGGTCACGCTGCACGAGGACCAAGGCGAGGCGGTGCTCCGCGTTGACGACTCCGGCCCCGGCATTCCCGCCGACGATCGCGCGCGCGTGTTCGATCGGTTTTATCGCCGCGACGGCGGTGACAGCACCGGCAGCGGTCTGGGCCTGGCGATCGTGCGTGCGATTGCCGATCGTCATGGCGCACGGATCGAACTGGGAGACGCCCCGCTCGGCGGTCTGCGGGTGGAGGTGCGGCTGCCGCTGACCGAACCGAATTCCCCTTCGGCCATCACAATCCGCGCTGCTCCGGCGACCTCTGTTGTCCAGTAGCCAGTCACGCCGCTGGACGGGATCTGGCGGATCGGGTTGAATGACCGCTGCCGTTCTTTTGCTCTCTGCGTACACGGCCAGCATCCATTCAATCGACAGAAGAGGCAAATCGATGGAAACCGTTGAAGGTCCGGTCCAACGCCAACTCGACGCCTACAACGCGCGCGATCTCGAACGCTTTGTCGCGGAGTACGCCGACGACGTAGTCGTGTATCGCCCGCCCGCCGCCGAGCCAGTGATCACCGGCAAGGCCGCGCTTGGCGCGCACTACGCAAAGCACCGATTCAATCTGCCCGAGCTGCACGCGCGCCTGCTCAACCGGATCGTCTCCGGCAACATCGTCGTCGATCAGGAGGAAGTCACCGGGGTGCCGGGCGGCGTGATGGCGGCAGTCGCGGTGTATCGAGTCGAGCGTGGCCGCATCCAGGCCGTCTGGTTCTTCTAGGCAATGCCGGCGATGCGCCGAAATTTGGCGTCCCAGTAGACAACACTGCGGTCAGATCCGGGGCTGGACGACGCGACAAAGATCGTCTTCAATGTCCGCTTCGCGGCATTTTGCTGACAGCCGCGTTCGGCCAGAAGCGGGTCTTCGGCCGGGGCCCGTCGAACAGCGGGTCAAGACTGATTGCTGCCGTTTAGCTTTGCCAAGCGACTGTCGGCGGCCGCCGAAACCTGCCATTCGATGCCCTTCCGGGCGACCGACCGCTTCACTTCGAACCGGCCCTTTGTCTAGCGAGCCCTAGAGCGATGGAAAGCGAATCGCACCTTGAGCGGGCAACTTGTACATGCACGTAAGAAAGAGCGGGCTGACGAGCCAGCCCTCCAGCCAGACCCGCACCGATCGCAGGTTCTGCGTTGTAAACCATCCTGGGTCCACTGAGGCGAACTGGCGGACAAAGGGCATCACTGCCAAGTCGGTTGCGCAGGGCGTGGCGCCGCCTAGGCAGGGCGCGTCCTGCAGCCGAGCCTCTAGCCCGGATGTTTCACCAGTCACTGTTGTATGGGTGGGCCTGGTGGAGCAAGTGACCGTGCCATTTGGGCGGTTCTGATGGTGTAACCGGTGCATTGATGCGCTGCTGAGTCTGGGTGTCAGCCGCGGGGCGCACGTGCCCCCTCCCCGGCTTG
>JBIIZX010000197.1:0-6451 GCA_044346055.1 Burkholderiaceae bacterium
ATGCTTTAGACGTCACCGAGATACCCCATGACCGCTTTCCAGCCTGTGCCCGTGCCGAAGCTCCCGGGCAGGAACAGCACGGCGGGGCCGGAACCCGTCTCGGCGTAGTCGAAAGCAACGATTTGCACGCTCACGACTGTCCCCAGGTGATGTGTGCGCAGTCGCTTTTGCTCGCGCGGCGGCGCGGTGCTGGGCCCGCATGCGGTGGTCGCCATAAGCCAAGCGTGCCCTTCCGGAGGTTTGGGTTTCAAGCCGCCCGGTCCGACAGACTCTTCGATGCACCGCCCGACGAACTTTACCGGTTCCCGACGGAGTTCATTCGTCAAAGTGACCGCACCGTCCGGCAGGCCGCCGCCCTGCCTGCCCTTTGTCCGGCGCCAAGCACGACGAGCTTCGGCAGGCCCACACTTCGCTCATCCCGTTCGCGCGGTGAGCCATGCCGCACCGGGTGTACGCCGGGCCGAATCAGCGCCGGCACAATGCCATGCAGCTCGCTCACGCCGCACTGAACTACCTGCGCACCGCCTTCGGGCTGCACAAGCTGCCGGCCCCGCGCGAGCCTGCGAATCCGGAGCTGGCGCTGCTTGGCGAGCTGGCGCCGTTGACCGCGCCCGCCGCGCTGGCGCGCATGGGCTCCGGCGCAGCCGGCCTGTCGGAGCGCGAAGTGCTCGCGCGCCTGCAGCAGCTCGGCCCCAACGCGGTGGCGACCGAAGACAAGGCCGCACCGCTGAAGCGCTTGGCGCAGCTGCTGTTCAGCCCGCTGACGGTCCTGTTGCTGGGCCTGGCGATCGTGACCGACCTGACCGGCGAACGCGGCGGTGCGATCGTGATCGGACTCATGGTGCTGCTGGCGGTGCTGCTGTCGTTCGTGCAGGAGTACCGCTCGGGCAAGGCGGCCGAAAAGCTGCGTGCCATGGTGCACACGACAGCGACCGTCCTGCGCAGCGACCGACCCACATCGGCGCCGGCCGACGCCGGGCGCGGCGTCGAGGTTCCGCTGGCGCAGGTGGTCCCCGGCGATGTCGTCCTCCTTTCGGCCGGCGACATGATCCCGGCGGATCTGCGGCTGCTCGAGGCGAAGGATCTCTTCGTCAACCAGGCATCGCTCACCGGCGAGTCGCTGCCGGTCGAGAAGTTCGCGACCCCGGTCCTGGCGGCCACGCCGCCGCTGGAGCTGCCCAATGTCTGCTTCATGGGCAGCAACGTGGTGAGCGGCAGCGCGTCCGGGGTCGTGGTCGCCACCGGCCGCTCGACCTACTTCGGTGCCGTCGCCGGCACGCTCTCGCGGGCACGCCTGCCGACCAGTTTCGACCGGGGCGTGAACCGCTTCATCGGGCTGATGCTGCGTTTCATGGCGGTGATGGTGCCGCTGGTGTTCCTGGTCAATGGCCTGTCCAAGGGCAACTGGCTCGAGGCCTTTCTGTTCGCGGTCGCAGTCGCGGTCGGGCTGGCGCCCGAAATGCTGCCGGTGATCGTGACGATCAACCTCGCCAAGGGCGCGCTCGCCATGTCGCGCGCCAAGGTGATCGTCAAGCACCTGAATTCGATCCAGAACATCGGCGCCATGGGCGTGCTGTGCACGGACAAGACTGGCACGCTGACGCAGGACCGCGTGATCCTGGAGCGGCACGTCGACATCGACGGCCACGACAGTGACCTGGTGCTGCAGTACGGCTACCTGAACAGCTACTACCAGTCGGGCCTGCACAACCTGCTCGACGTGGCCGTGCTGAACCACGTCGAGGTGCACGAGGCGCTGCAGGTGCGCAGCCGCTACGCCAAGGTCGACGAGATCCCGTTCGACTTCCAGCGCCGCCGCATGTCGGTGGTGGTGGAGCAGGAGGCCGCGACGCACATCCTGATCTGCAAGGGCGCGGTCGAAGAGGTGTTCAGTGTGTGCAGTGCCGTCGAGCGCGAGGGCGTGCGCATGCCGCTGGCAGGCAGTGAACTCGCGGCGCTGCAGAGCGTGGTGCGCGAGCTGAACGAGGACGGTTTTCGCGTGATCGCCGTGGCCGCGCGCGAGCAGCCGGCGCGCAGCGCGCCTTACGGCGTGGCCGACGAAAGCGACCTCACGCTGCTCGGCTACGTCGCCTTCCTCGATCCGCCCAAGGAGTCGGCCGCGGTCGCGCTGCGCGCGCTGCATGCGCAGGGCGTGCGGGTCAAGGTGCTCACCGGCGACAACGAGATCGTCACGCGCAAGATCTGCAAGGACGTGGGCCTCGATCTCGGTCACATCACGCTGGGCACGGAGGTCGAGGCGATGGATGACGACGCGCTGGCCGCGCGCGCGCAGGACAGCGTCGTCTTCGCCAAGCTCGCGCCCCAGCAGAAGGCGCGCGTGATCGCTGCCCTGCGCCGGCGCGGCCACGTGGTCGGTTTTCTCGGCGACGGCATCAACGACGGGCCGGCGCTGCGCGCGGCCGACGTCGGCATCTCGGTCGACACGGCGGTGGACATCGCCAAGGAGTCGGCCGACATCATCCTGCTGGAAAAGGACCTGCGCGTGCTCGAAGCCGGCGTGGCCGAGGGCCGGCGCGTGTTCGGCAACATCCTGAAGTACATCCGCATGGGGGCCAGTTCCAACTTCGGCAACATGCTCAGCGTGCTCGGCGCCTCGGCCTTCCTGCCCTTCCTGCCGATGGCGCCGGTGCAGGTGCTGCTGAACAACCTCCTGTACGACTTCTCGCAGACGGCGGCGGCGACCGACCACGTGGACGCGAGCTTCGTCGCGCGGCCGCGCGCCTGGGACATCGGCGGCATCGGCCGCTTCATGCTGTTCATCGGGCCGGTGTCGTCGCTGTTCGACTACGTGACGTTCTTCGTGCTGATCCGTTTCTTCGGCGGCTGGGGCAACGAGGCCCTGTTCCAGACCGGGTGGTTCGTCGAATCGCTGCTGTCGCAAACGCTCGTCGTGCACGTGCTGCGCACCGCCAGGCTGCCGTTCATCGAAAGCCGCCCGAGCCTGCCGCTGGCGCTGACCACGCTGGCCATCTGCCTTGCCGGGCTGTGGCTGCCGTACTCGCCGTTCGCGCCGGCGCTGGGCTTCGTGCCGCTGCCTGCGGCCTACCTGGCGGCTCTGGTGGGGGTGCTTGCCGTCTACCTGGCACTGGTGCAGGTAGTGAAGACCTTCGTGATCCGCCGCTACGGGGAGAGCTGAGCAAGAGGCCGGCGGGGGACTGAACCACAGAGTTCACCGGGGGCACCGAGGGCACCGAGGGCACGGGAGGAATCGGAGTGTCGTCCACGGCGCGCTCGGTGGCCTCGGTGTCCTCGGTGGTCGATTCGGTCAGAGCCTGAGAGTCTTTCGAGCGTGGCCGAGCACCGCGCCAAAACGCACCTGATCCAGGCGCAAAGCGCAGCCATAGCTCGGGCTATGGCGAGCATTTGCAACGACGAGCAGGGGTGTTTCGGGGTGATGAGCGGGCATGAGCGAAAGACTCGCAGGCTCTCAGCCCGCTCCGGCGCCGCTTGCGGCAAACTGCGACGCGATGAACAACCCCGACTCCTCCTCTGCCGCAGAAACGGGCGTCAACGTCCTGGCCGACGCCGTCGGCGCGCGCTTCGATCGCTCGATGCCGCAGCCGGCGGCGATCGCGCGCGCCATCCTCGACGGCTTTGACCATCATTACCGCCTGTTCCGCTACGTGGCGCAGCAGGCCAAGAGCCGCTTCGAGCACGGCGACTGGCTGACCATGCGCGAGTCGGCGCGCGAGCGGATCGATTTTTACGACACCCGCGTCAACGAGGCGGTCACGCGCATCGAGCGCGACTTTGATTTTGCCTCGCTGACCGATGACGAGCACGAGTCGCTGTGGCAGGCGGTCAAGCAGATCTATGTCGCACTGTTGGCCAATCATCGCCAACCGGAGTGCGCGGAGACGTTTTTCAACTCGGTGTGCACCAAGCTCTTGCACCGCGAGTACTTTCGCAACCGGTTCCTGTTCGTGCGGCCGGGCGTGTCGACCGATCACATGGATTCCGACCCGCCGTCTTACCGCAGCTACTACCCGGCGACAGCGGGCCTGCGCAAGGCGCTGCGCCAGCTCTTGATCGACTTTGGCCTGGCCTGCCCGTGGCAGGACGTGGAGCGCGATATTCGCAGCGCCATTAAGGCCGTGGCGCGTGCGCACCGAACCGGCACGGGTGGCACGGCGCTGGCGCGGCCGTTTGACGTGGAGCCGGACTGCCAGATCCAGGTGCTCTCCAGCCTGTTTTTCCGCAACAAAGGGGCCTATATCATTGGCCGCTTCATCAATAGCGGCCGGCTGACGCCGTTTGCGGTGCCGATCCTGCGCGATGCGCGCGGCCAGATCTACCTGGACACGGTGCTGTTCTCGGCCGATCACATCGGCACCCTGTTTTCCTTCACGCGCGCCTACTTTCTGGTCGACATGGAAGCGCCGGCCGCCTATGTGGACTTTCTGCGCACGCTGTTGCCGCACAAGCCGGCCTCCGAGCTGTACACCATGGTGGGCCTGCAGAAGCAGGGCAAGACACTTTTTTTCCGCGACTTTCTGCATCACCTGAAGCACTCGAACGATGCCTTCGTGATTGCGCCCGGCATCAAGGGCCTGGTGATGACGGTGTTCACGCTGCCGTCGTATCCGTATGTCTTCAAGATGATCAAGGACGTGATTCCGCATCCGAAGGAGACGGACCGCGAGCAGATCAAGGCCAAGTACCAACTGGTGAAGATGCACGACCGCGTGGGCCGCATGGCCGACACCTGGGAGTACTCCCACGTCACGTTGCCGCGCAAGCGTTGCTCGCCGGAGCTCATCCAGGAGCTGCTCGCCTATTGCCCCAGCACCATAGATCTCGATGAGGACAAGGTGGTGCTGAAGCACGTGTACATCGAGCGGCGCATGACGCCGCTGAACATCTTCCTGCAGCAGGCCAATGACAGCGAGGTCGAGCTCGCGATTGTTGAGTACGGCAACGCGATCAAGGAGCTGGCCGCCGCCAACATCTTTCCGGGCGACATGCTGTACAAGAATTTCGGCGTGACGCGGCTCGATCGCGTGGTCTTCTACGACTACGACGAGATCGAGTACATGACCGACTGCAGCTTTCGCAAGATGCCGCAGCCGTTGAGCATGGACGATGACTACGGCGGCGAGATCATGAGCTTTGTCGACAAGCGCGACATGTTCCCAGAACAGTGGCGCCCGTTTCTCACGGGCGATCCACGCATCCGCGCCGCCTTGCTCAAGCACCATGCCGATCTGTTCGAACCCGGCTTCTGGCAGCAGCGCAAGGAGCGCATCCAGGGCGGCATCATGGAAGACGTCTTCCCCTATCCCGCAGCCTTGCGCTTCCCGGTGCAGCGCGGGCAGAGATGAACCGGCGGGGTGCCCTGCACGTCATCATGCTGCCATGGTCCGCGCGTCTGCTGCAGCTTGCCCGCTCCGCCCTTCCCGCCCGTTGTGTCGCAGCCACCTCCACCGCCGCCGCAAGCACCGCACTGATGGCCACCGCCCCTGCTCTCACCGCCGCCGCGCGCACCAAGTTCGCTTTCCTCGAGCTGGGCGTTGACGAGCTGCAGCGGCGGCTTGCCAGCGGGCGCGTCACCTCGCGCACGCTGACGCTGGCCTACCTGTCGCGCATCGATGCGCATGATCGCAAGGGCCCGAAGCTGCATTCGATCATTGCCACCAACCCGGACGCGGTGGCCATCGCCGCCGAGCTCGACCGCGAGCGCAAGGCGGGCAAGCTGCGCGGGCCGCTGCACGGCGTTCCGGTGCTGATCAAGGACAACATCGCCACCGGCGACAAGATGGCGACCACGGCGGGTGCGCTCGCATTGCAAGGCGTGGTCGCAGCGCGGGACGCGACACTGGTCGCGCGGCTGCGTGCCGCTGGTGCCATCGTGCTGGGCAAGGCCAACCTGTCGGAGTGGGCCAATATCCGCTCGTCGCGCTCGTCCAGCGGCTTCAGCGCGCTCGGCGGTCTCACGCGCAACCCGTATGCGCTCGATCGCAGCGCCAGTGGCTCCAGCTCCGGCACGGCAGCGGCCGTGGCGGCCAGCTTTGCCACCGTGGGCATCGGCACCGAAACCGATGGTTCAATCACTTCGCCTGCCGCCGCCTGCGGTCTGGTGGGCCTGAAGCCCACCGTCGGTCTGGTCAGCCGCGACGGCGTGATCCCCATCAGCCACACCCAAGACACCCCAGGCCCGATGACACGCAGCGTGGCCGACTGCGCTGCCGTGCTGCAGGCGATCGCCGGCGCCGATGCGCGCGATGCCGCAACCAAGGCCGCGTCGCCGCGCGTTGACTATCTAGCTGCACTTGATGCCGATGCGCTGCGCGGTGCGCGCATCGGCGTGGTGCGCTCGTTCAGCTCGGGTGAGCCGCGCACTGAAGCGCTGTTCGAGGCTGCACTCGACGTGCTGCGCGCGCGCGGTGCCATCGTGGTCGATCAGCTGCGCCTGCCTGCGCTGGAAAAAGTG
>JBIIZX010000198.1:0-6441 GCA_044346055.1 Burkholderiaceae bacterium
CAGCGGATTGATCTTCTCGTTCTTGTACATCTCCATCATCGCCATGTTCAGCTTCTGCTTGTCGTCGCCGTATTGCTCGCGCAACTTCATCAGCCGCGGCGTCAACTCCTTCATCTTGGCCATGGAGCGGTAACTGGCGGCCGACAACGGATAAAACGCCGCCTTGATGAGCACGGTGAGCAGCACGATCGCCCAGCCCCAGTTGCCCACGAAGCCGTGCAAGAGCTGTAGAAGCCAAAACAGCGGCTTCGAGATCATCGTCAGCCAGCCGTAGTCGACCACCAGGTCCAGGCCCGGTGCCAGCGCCGCGAGCGACTTCTGGTCCTGCGGACCGATCCACAGCGACGCCGTGTTCGTGACGCTGGCGCCCGGGGCAATCTGCCCCAGCGGCATCACGGTGGAGATCGAATACAGGTTGGGGCCATCGGCGCTGGTACGGTATTCACGCGGCTGCCCCTGCGTCGGCACCCAGGCGGTGACGAAGTAGTGCTGGATCATCGAGATCCAGCCGTCCTTGGCCTCGTTTGCATGGCTCGCTTTCTTCTTCTCGATGTCAGACCAATTGAGCTTCTGGAACTTCTTCTCGTCGGTGTAGACCGCCGGGCCCGTGAAGGTGTAGTACAGCGAGCTCTCGCCTTCGGGCTTGTTGCCGTCGCGCACCAGTTGCAGGTACACCGAGGGCGATGCGGGCGAAGTGCCTATGTTCTGCAGCTCGTGCCTGACCTCGACCACGTAGCTGCCGCGCTTGAACACATAGGTCTTGATCACGCGCAGGTCGCCGGCCTCGGCCGCAAACTTCACTTCCAGCGTGTCCTGCCCGTCCTGCAGGGTGCGCGGACCGGGCAGCGGCTCGAACTGCGTCAGGTGATTGGGGTAGCGCGCGCCGGTTGTCGAGGTGATGCCGGTGCGGGCCAGGTACACGCGGTTGCTGCTGGACTCCAGCAGCACCACGTTCTTCTCAGGGTCGTGCTTCTTGCCCGTAAAAAGGCTCAGCAGCCCGGCCGCGGTCCAGTCGGGCGCCACGTCCTGCTGCAGCAATTCAGCGCGCGTCAGCGCCGCTCCAGTCGGATCGATGTCGATCTTGAACAGATCGGTCTGCACCCGCACTGCCTCTGCGCGTGGCGCCACGGCCCCGCTCGGCGTCGGCACCGCACTCGCACCCGCGGCGGCTGGCGTTGCGCCACCCGGTACTGCCGCGCCGCTTGCACCCGCCGGCACGTCACCCGCGGCCACCGGCGCGGTGGCTGACGGCGCGGCCTTCTGTGCGGGCGCCGGCGTGCTCATGCCGGGCAGGTTCAGCATCGACTGCCGGCCCTCGTGGCGCTGCCAGCCGTCCCACAGGAACAGCAACGACATGCCGAAGATCACCCAAAGAATCGTGCGCTGGATATCCATTCGCAGCTTTCAGACTTCGTTCGTGTGTTGATTAAGGCTCAGCGCGGCTGCGGCGCTGGTGTTGAGCTTGATACGGTGGGCGAGGCGGCCTGCCCGTTGGTCGCCTCGCTGGCGCCAACAGCCGACGACGCACCTGCCCGGCACCAGCAGCGCCAGCCAAACTGCGCCGGCACCTCGTCCACGCCACCCGCACTGTACGGGTGGCAGCGTGCCACGCGCGTGACCATCATGTAGCTGCCCTTGAGCGCGCCGTGCCGCTCGATGGCCTCCATCGAATACACCGAGCAGGTCGGCCAGAATCGGCAGCTGTTGCCCACCCAAGGCGACAGCAGGAAGCGGTAGGCACGCAACAGCACCAGCAGGACGGTCTTCATGATCGCGATTCGGTTGCAGACACGGCGCCCGCCGCTGGCGGCATCGAGCTGAGCGTCGGGCTGGGCGCAACACTCTGCAGACTCTCTGTCAGCCGCGCCAGCAGTGCATCGGCCTCGGCGCGCAGTTCGCGCTTCAGTTGCGTGCGCGCCAGGGCGGCAGGCTTCGGCACCGGTGCTTTGAGCCGCAGAACCACGTCGAGTTGCACGTCCTGCACGGCGGCAGCCCGGTCGAGCGCGGGCGCTGCATGGCGCGCCGCTTCGCGCAGGATGCGCTTGATGAGCGAGCGATCAATCGAGCGCGCCGCGTTGCGTTTGCCCACCGTGACACCAAAGCGACACGGTGGCCGGCTGGCACTGATCGAGGGCGCAGCCCCGGCGACCTCGGCGCTCCCCTCGACCAACGCCGCCGCTCGCGGATTGATCAACGCCGCCACCGAAACCCAGCGCCTGCCAGCGCGCCACCAGCGGCCCGTGGCCGCCTCGCGGCCACTCGCGGTGAACAGGGAAAAGCTGGCGCTGTCACGCAGGCGACGCGCCGCGGGATAGGCAAGGCGCGCGGCAGCGGGAGCAGGACGCGAAGTGGACACGCGATCCGCGGTTGCAGCAGCTCGGGCGGTGGCGATGGGAGCGGCGCGTGCTGCGGCGACTGAGTCAGAGACTGATTCAGCAACTGAAGCAGCGACAGGTGCGGCGCGCAGTGATGCGACTGATGCGGCGGCCAGGCAAGCACGGGCTGCATCGGCGCAATCTGGGCGCGTCGCTGTCGTTGCTCAACAGTCGCTCGACCGTCGCTCGTCAGGCCGCCAGGCGTTTGCGGCCCTTGGCGCGGCGCGCATTGAGCACCGCGCGGCCGCCGCGCGACTTCATGCGCACCAGAAAGCCATGGGTGCGCTTGCGCTTGAGCACTGACGGTTGATAGGTCCGTTTAGTCGACATGATGCAAGTCCTCGATGCAGGTCTAGCGGGAGAAGGCGTCGCGGTGGTCCAGCCAGGTGCGGCGCGCACGCCGCTGCCCAGCAAAAAGGCACACACCACAGCGCATCGAGCTGCAAGACCACCGATGCGCTTAGCCGCAATGGGCGGGCCTGCGCATCGAGCATCTTCGCTCGCGGCCGACCCGCAGTTGTCGCTGTTGGCGCCACGCAATTCAATAGCCAGGCGCAGGAACAATGCACGCCTTGGCGCCGCGGCGAAAAAAGCCCTCTATTAGAAGCGATGCACTGCACCAGCGTCAAACGGAACAAGTGGGCCGCCCGCCCTAGCGGTACGCTGGCACGCCAAAAACCACTTGTCCCCCGTCCGTCCACAAGCGCCGGCGGCTTATCCCCAACTTGTCCACAGCGTTCTCCAAGGCGCTAGAAATTTTGCCGTACGCGCAGGGCTTGCGATGCCCGTGAGCGAGCGAGCACTCTCGCGACGATCCGCGCGCCGTAATGCCTTCTAGGGTGCCCTTTACCGTGGCAGGCGGCTGGACGTCTGTGGATAACTCCTCGCCGCACGGCTACAATTGCCGCTTCGTTTCGCCATCAAGGCCGTGGGCTGCGCTTCTCTGAGGGGGTGGCAGCGGGCGAGGGTCGATACGGCAATAGAGCGATACGGAAATAGGTGGATGCTGGAGTAAGTCGATACGTGAATCAGTCGATGCGGGAATAGGTTGATGCGGGAACGAGGGCTGGATTCCCAGGTGGTAAATCCCCAAGCGGCGAAGAGCGAACAGCGAAAAAAAACGAGCCTCGGGGGACACACGCGGGGTCGACATAACAAGCAGGCGAAGTGGCGCCGTTGTGAGTTGCGGCGTGGTTTCGGCGGACGAAGAGAAGATGCTCCCAATCTGGCAAGACTGTGCGCGCACGCTGGAGCGCGAACTGACCCCCCAACAGTTCTCAGCCTGGATCAAGCCCCTTAAAGCCATCGACTACGACGCCACTAGCGGCCGGTTGCGCATCGGCGCGCCCAACCGCTTCAAGCTCGATGCGATTCGCGCGCAGTTTGCCGCGCGCATCCAGGCGGCTGCGGCCAGTTCCGTGCAGCGCCCGGTCGAGGTCGTGTTCGAGGTCGACAGTTCCAACGATCACTTGGGCTCCGGTGCTGCCGCCAATGATCACAGCGCGGTAGTTATGAGCGATCTGGCCACCAGCGTTGCCAACACAGCGCGCGCCAATGGGATCAACAGCTCAAGCACGAGCGGCAACACAAGCTCGTGCGATGCGAATGATTCCAATGGCGGCAGCAGCTACCCCAGCACGAGCCATGCGAGCAACACGAGCAGTTCGCACAGTGCCAATGGCAGCCACACCAGCAACAGCACCCAGGGCGCGGCCGAAACTTTTGAGCGCGCGCGCCTGAACAACGCGCTGACGTTCGACTCGTTTGTCACCGGCAAGGCCAACCAGCTAGCGCGTGCGGCCGCCATGCAGGTGGCCGAGAACCCGGGCGGCTCCTACAACCCGCTCTTTCTCTATGGCGGCGTGGGCCTGGGCAAGACGCATCTGGTGCACGCGGTGGGCAATGCCATCCTGGCGCGCAAGCCCAACGCACGCATGCGCTACATCCACGCCGAGCAGTATGTCTCCGACGTGGTGCGCGCCTACCAGCGCAAGGCCTTTGACGACTTCAAGCGCTATTACCACTCGCTCGATCTTCTGCTGATCGACGACATCCAGTTTTTTGCCGGCAAGAGCCGCACGCAGGAAGAGTTCTTCTATGCGTTCGAAGCCCTGGTGGCGGGCAAGAAGCAGATCATCATCACCAGTGACACCTACCCCAAGGAGCTGGAGGACATCGAGGACCGCCTGGTGTCGCGCTTTACCTCGGGGCTGAATGTCGCCATCGAGCCGCCCGAGCTTGAGATGCGCGTGGCCATTTTGCTCAAGAAGGCCGAGAGCGAAGGCGGGCAGCTGTCAGAAGACGTGGCGTTTTTCATCGCCAAGAACCTTCGTTCCAATGTGCGCGAGCTCGAAGGCGCCCTGCACAAGGTGCTGGCGTTCGCGAGCTTTCACGCCCGTGCCATCACCATTGATCTGGCGCGCGAGGCCCTTAAGGACCTGCTAGGCGCCTCCACGGGCCAGGTGACGGTCGAGCTGATTCAGAAGACGGTGGCCGATCACTACAAGATCAAGGTCGCCGACATGTATTCAAAGCGGCGGCCCAATAACATTGCAATGCCGCGCCAGGTGGCGATGTACCTAGCCAAGGAACTGACGCAGAAGAGCCTGCCAGAGGTCGGCGAGCTTTTTGGCGGGCGCGATCACACCACCGTGCTGCATGCGGTGCGCAAGATCACCAAGCAGCGGCAGATGGACAACGAGCTCAACCACGCGCTGCACGTGCTAGAGCAGATGCTGAAGGGCTAGTTTTTCGCGCGCCGCTGCTTCCAGCACGGCTTTTTGCGCTCGTGTTTTGACACGGCACTGCTGTGGATAGTGTGGGTGCAAAGGCGGGATAACTAGCCGCCTTCCGTTGATAACCGAGCGCATAACCCGCTGCACAAGTCGCAGCACCCTGTGGAAGGCCAAGAACAACTTGTAGCTTTTTTCTGGCAGCCTGAAAGTTATTCAAACGCCCCACAGCTTGTTAGAGCCCAACGAGACCACTTGCACACAGTCATTTTTCCCGCGTAACTCCTTGATCGCGCAGGCCGAAGCGAGCTTGTCCCCAGACCAACCGCAGTTCTATTACTTAAGACCTACTAAGAGGATCTATTAAACATGCAACTCGTCAAAGCATCACGGGATGCGTTGCTCAAGCCGCTGCAGGTGGTCAGTGGCATCGTCGAGCGCCGCCAAACCTTGCCGATCCTGGCCAACATCCTCGTGAAAAAGGACGGCGAGAAGATTTCGTTCACCGCCACCGATCTCGAGATCCAGATCCAGACCTCGGCCGACATTGGCGCGGGCAAGGACCAGGTCGCAACCACGGTGGCCGCACGCAAGCTCGTCGACATCCTGCGCGCGCTGCCCGAGGCCGATGTCGCCCTTTCGCTGGCCGCCAAGAAGCTCACAGTGCAGTCGGCCAAGAGCCGCTTCAACCTGCAAACGCTGGCTGCAGAAGAGTTCCCCACAGTGGCGCAGGTCGAGTTCTCGGCCGACTTTTCGCTGCCCGCTCAGACGCTCAAGTACCTGCTCAACATGGTCCATTTTTCAATGGCTGCGCAGGACATCCGCTACTACCTCAACGGCATGCTGCTGGTGGTCGACGGCAGCATCGTGCGCGCCGTGGCCACCGACGGTCACCGCCTGGCGCTGTGCGAGGTGAGCAAGGACGGCGCCACCAGCAAGGTCGAAGCAATCATCCCGCGCAAGACCATCCTCGAGCTGATGCGCCTGTTGCCCGACAGCGAGGACGCCGTGCGCGTGCAGATGGCCGCCAACCAGGTCAAGTTCAGCTTTGGCTCGATCGAGCTGATCAGCAAGCTGGTGGAAGGCCGCTTTCCCGACTACCAGCGCGTGCTGCCCGCCAACAACACCAAGTTCGTGACCGTGGGCCGCGCCGAGATGATGGCCGCCCTGCAGCGTGCCGCCATTCTGACCACCGACAAGTTCAAGGGCGTGCGCGTGGTCCTCGCCCCGGGGTCGCTGAAGATCAACTCCACCAACGCGGACCAGGAAGACGCGCAGGAAGAACTCGAGATCGAGTACAGCGGCGAGGGCCTGGACATCGGCTTCAACGTCAC
>JBIIZX010000200.1:0-6386 GCA_044346055.1 Burkholderiaceae bacterium
CCACCGTGGGCATCGGCACCGAAACCGATGGTTCAATCACTTCGCCTGCCGCCGCCTGCGGTCTGGTGGGCCTGAAGCCCACCGTCGGCCTGGTCAGCCGCGACGGCGTGATCCCCATCAGCCACACCCAAGACACCCCAGGCCCGATGACACGCAGTGTGGCCGACTGTGCTGCCGTGCTGCAGGCGATCGCCGGCGCCGATGCGCGCGATGCCGCAACCAAGGCCGCGCCGCCGCGCGTTGACTATCTGGCAGCGCTAAGTGCCGATGCGCTGCGCGGTGCGCGCATCGGCGTGGTGCGCTCGTTCAGCTCGGGTGAGCCGCGCACTGAAGCGCTGTTCGAGGCTGCACTCGACGTGCTGCGCGCGCGCGGTGCCGTCGTGGTCGATCAGCTGCGCCTGCACGCGCTGGAAAAAGTGTGGGACGCCGAGTTGATCGTGCTGCTGACCGAACTCAAGGTCGGTCTGCCGCAGTACCTGCGGGAGTTTGCGCCCGGTGCGCCGGTGCAGTCGCTGGCCGATGTGATCGCCTTCAACGAGCGCAACGCGGCTCGCGCGATGCCGTTTTTTCGCCAGGAGCTGTTCGTCCAGGCCCAGGCCACCGGCGGCCTGGACGATCCGGCCTATCTCGCAGCGCGCACGAGCATCGCGCGCCTGATGCGCGATGAAGGCCTCGACCCCCTGATTCGCGAGCATGGACTGCATGCGCTGGTGGCACCGACGCAGGGGCCGGTGTGGCTGAACGACCTCACCCTCGGCGACCGCTCGATCCCGTCATTCACCACGCCCGCGGCGGTGGCGGGCTACCCGCACCTGACCGTGCCCATGGGTGCGGTGAACGGCCTGCCGGTCGGGCTGTCGCTGGTTGGGCCGGCCTGGAGTGAAGCGCGCCTGCTGGCCCTTGGCTACGCCTACGAGCAGGCGACCCAGGCGCGCCTGATCCCGACCTTCGCGCGCAGCGCCGAGATCTAGCTGATCAGCTGAGCGGCCCCGCGCTCGCGTTAGCACCACTTGCCCAGACGCAGCTGCCCATCGCACCATTGCGAGAAATCACCCCATCGCATCGCACACAACACTCGCTCATCATGCCGCTTGAGGTTCCCAACTGGCTGGCCGGCACCGTCACCATCGCCACCCTCGTGGGCCTTGGCATCTTTGTCTATCCGTGGCTGCTGCGGCAAAAAAGTGGCAGCGCCGCGATCGGTGCCATCACCGTGCTGCTCGCTTTTCTCTTCTATTCCTTCGACCGCTCGGGCGCGGTGCCGATTGCCGTTTCTGCGAGTCTCGCCGCACTCTGGGCCCTGGGCCCCGTGGCGGCGGGTGTGATCGTCTGGCGCTTGCAGGGCGGCGCCAAGTCCGGCTGAGCTGACCTCGGGGGCGACGCGTTTGTGGCGCCCAATCCGCGGATGACCGGCTCAGGCCCGCGGCGCGGTCAGCGCCGCTTCGATCTCGGCTTTCAGTGCAGGAAAGTCGGTGAAGCCCACGTAGCGCTTCACGATGCGTCCCTGCCGATCCACCAGGAACTTGGTCGGCGTCACATCCGTGTTGTTGAACGCCTTGGCCACATCGCCTTGCAGATCAAGCGCGATCTCGAACGGCATGCCAAGGCGCTGCGCCATGGCCATCACCATGTCCGGGCGGTCCTGCTGCATGGCCACCGCATAGGTCTTGAGCCCGCGCGGCGCCATTTGGCGGTGCAGCGCCATTTTGTCCTGCATCTCGGCCATGCAAGGCGCGCAGGTGGTCGACCAGAAGCTCACCAGCACGACGTCACCGCGCATCTCATGCAGCGCCTTGCGCTGGCCCGCGCGGTCACCCGCAATGATCTGGAAAGTCACCTCAGGCGCCGGTCGCGGCTGGCTGGCCAGCCAGGGCAGGGCCGCCAGCGCCGCCACCAGCAGCAGCGCAGCCAACCCGAGGACGAGGGCGAGCCAGCGCACCACGCGGGCGGTGGCATCATCGGTGCCGTCAGTCGATCGTGAGGATGTCATGGCAGAGGCTTGGCTCAAAGGTCGTGGTGCGGTGGTGAGGCCGGCTTGGGCCGGCGAGAAAGAGATTGCGACCGATGTGGCTGGTGCGGGTGCGAGAGTTCGTGCGACATGCGGTGGAAAGGGTCGTGCGACAGACGGTGCGGACGACGGCGCGACAGGTGGTGCGAATCGCGGTGCCACAGACGATGCGAAAGGCAGTCTGGAAGTCGCCGCATTGCCAGCGACGCTCAGCCGCCGCCGCATTTTAGGCAGCACCGGCGCGCTCGCCTTGTTAGTCCCTTTCGCGCCTGTGGCTGCCCAGGCTGCCAGCAGCCTCACGCAGCGCGATGCAGCCAGCGGCGTACGCGTGGCGCTGGAGCGCGGAGCGCAGGTGGCGGTCGACACGCTCGGGCGCAACGATGGGTTCTGGGGCAATGAACTGGTGCGCATTGCGCTGCCGGAGTGGCTGCAGCGCGCCGAAAGCGGCCTGAAGCTGCTCGGCCGTGGCCGCGAGGTCGATGCGCTCAAGCTGGGCATCAACCGCGCCGCCGAGCAGGCTGTGCCGCAGGCGCGCACGCTGCTCATGGACGCGGTCAAGTCAATGAGCCTGACCGATGCCAAGGCCATTGTCACCGGCGGCAACGACGCGGTGACACGCTTTTTTGCCGACAAGACGCGCGCGCCCTTGACCGAGCGCTTTGTCCCCATCGTCACGCGCGTGACCGAGGCCAACGGCCTGGCACGCCAGTACAACCAGCTGGCCGGCGAGGGCGAGAAAATGGGCCTGGTGAAGCCCGAGCAGGCTAGGATCGAACGCTACGTCAGCGCCAAGGCGCTTGATGGCCTGTATCTGATGATCGGGGAGGAAGAGAAAAAGATTCGCGCTGATCCGGCCGCTGCGGGCAGCGACATCCTCAAGAAAGTGTTTGGCGGGCGGTAGACGGGCGGTAGCAGGGCGGCGGACTGCTTGCACACGAAGAGCACGAAGCGCACGAAGGAAGGACGAAGAACTGACACATATGGTTTCGGCCCCAGCGAACACCTGTTCGCAGAGGCGACACCACGCAACGTGTCCTCGGCCGTCCTTGTGAACGGCTGAGTCAGCCCTTCTTCGTGCTCTTCGTGTAAATCTACAAATCCCGCCTCACTCCGGATTCCCCTCGGCCACCTGCGGCGGTAATGGCGAGTCCAGCGCAGCGCAAATGCTCCGTACGCAGCTGGCCGCTTTCCAGTTAGTGCTGCCGCCCACGAAGGCGGCGGCGGTGCAGGCGCGGATGAAGGCCGGCTTGGAAAGGGGCGCCAGCTGGTTGAGCCGCTCGAGCGCGCGCGCAATGCCGTCGAGCGAGAGCTGCTCGCGCTCGACCAGTTGCAGCGGCAACTCGGGCAGCGTCTGCACGCCCGCGGCGAAGGATGCCGTGGGGTCCGCCGGCGTGCGCACGTGCGCGATCAGCGACAGCAGGCGCGCCACGTCCTGGCCCAGGTCCTGCACGCGCGTGTAGCGCACCGGCACGGCACTGCGGCTTTCGCTGCCCACACGGCGGCGCAGGACGGTGTAGAGCAGGAACTCGGCCAGCGTCATGCGGCCATCCGCATGGATCAGCGTGTGCGCGAGCATCAGCAGCCGATCGCCCTGCGGCACTGGCAGCTTGCGCAGTGCCGGCGCGGCCAGATCGAGCAGCGCCAGGCGCGTGCCGGGCGGCAACTGCGCCACCGCCGCATGCATGTGCTCCATGCTCTGTGCTGCCTCGGCGCCAAGTGTCTCGGCCACCGCGCGCTGCTGGCTCGCGCCGACCTCGGTGTCCTTCTCGACGACCAGCGCCAGCACCAGCAGTTGCGCCAGCGCGCTGTCATGCACCGCTTGATCGAGCCCCAGGTCGCGCACGCGCTGCGCGAGCGTGGCGGCATAGCCACCCCCAGCCGACGGCGTGGTGCCGATTTGCTGCGTGACGCCGCTCGCCTCGGTGGCGGCCGAGCCCGCGGCCTGCGCCACCATCGCGGCCAATGGGCTGCCGCCGAAGCGGTCTGCCTCACTGCCTAAAGCGCCGTCGCTTGCGCTGCGTCCAAAGCCCTCGGCACTCAGTGCCGCGCCGGCGCGTTGATCCGCTGGCTGTGGCCTGGGCTGTGCCAAGGATGTCGGCGTGCTTGAGAGCGCGATGGCCATCGGCTGCTCGGGCGCCGGCAGCAACTCCATGTTGCGGCCGTAGATGCGCTGGATGCGCTCGGCCAGCGGTGGATGCGTTGCGTACAGGCCGGCGACGAAGTTGGGCCGCGCACCGGCCAGGAACAGATGCGACAGCGACTCGGCCTGTGGATGCTCAACTTGTGAGCCGATCTCCCCCAGCTCTGCACCAAGCCCGCCGATCTTGCGTAGCGCGCCGCCGATGCCATCCGGGTTGCGGGTGAACTGCACCGCGCTCGCATCGGCCAGGAACTCGCGCTGGCGCGACACCGCCGCCTTGATGAGCCGACCGAAGAACATGCCGATGTAGCCGATGACGAACAGCGCCAGGCCAGCGAGTCCGATCGCCGCGGTGCCCTTGCTGTCGCGGCTGCCTTGGCCGACGTTCATCATCAGCCGGCCAGCCATCGCAAGCAGCAGCAGGCCGAACAGCACGCCGATCAGGCGCAGGTTCAGGCGCATGTCGCCATTGAAAATGTGGCTGAACTCATGCGCCACCACGCCCTGCAACTCGTCGCGCGACAGCCGCGTGAGCGTGCCGCGGGTCACCGCGATCACCGCGTCATTGATGTTGTGCCCCGCGGCGAAGGCGTTGATGCCCATCTCCTGGTCCATCAGGTACACGCGCGGCACCGGCGTGCCGGAGGCCAGCGCCATTTCCTCCACCACGTTGAGCAGGCGGCGCTCCAGCAGATCGCGGGTGGAAGGATCCAGCGGACGGGCGCCCACCATCTGCGCTACCGCGTCGCCGCCGCTGCGCAGGCGCATGCTCTGGTACCAGGTGCCGCCGCCGATCAGGGCGAGTGTCGCCAGGGTCGCAAACACATGCAGGCCGCCCGGCGTGCTCCGGCTCAGGCGCAGGCCGCCGGCCGTCACCGTCTGCACGCCGGGGCCGAAAAAGGCACTGCCCCAGCCAAAGATGAGCGCAAGCGCAACGTTGACGGCCAGCACCACGCCGGCCACGGCGACCACGAAGAGCAGCACCAGGCGCGTGGTCGAGCGGCGCGCCTGTTGCTGTTGCTCGAAGAAGTTCACTCTAGGATCGAGTCGTCAGGAATGAGGATTGAGGTGTGCGCGTCCCGCGCCCGGACTCGATCCTCCATCCTCACTCCTCAAAACTGAACTTTCACCGCCTTGCGCTCATCTGCCGACTCGGTGGCGGCCAGAAGTTCGGCAGGGGCGAAGCTGAAGATGCTGGCGAGCAGGTTGGACGGGAACTGCTGCACGGCGGTGTTGAAGGTCATGACCGCGTCGTTGAAGGCCTGGCGGGCGAAGGCGATCTTGTTCTCCGTTCCCGTCAGCTCCTCGGTGAGCTGCATCATGTTTTGATTGGCCTTCAGATCCGGATAGGCCTCGGCCAGCGCGAACAGCTTGCCCAGCGCGCCGGACAGTGCGCCTTCGGCAGCGGCCAGACCCGTGATGGCGGCGGCGTTGCCCGGGTCGGTGGCGGCAGCCACGTTGGCGGTCATGGCACTGTTGCGCGCGCGGATCACGGCCTCGAGCGTCTCGCGCTCGTGCTTCATGTAGGCCTTGGCGGTCTCGACCAGGTTGGGAATCAGGTCGTAGCGGCGCTTCAGCTGCACGTCGATCTGCGCGAACGCGTTTTTAAAGCGGTTGCGCAGCTCGACCAGCCGGTTGTAGGCGCCGATCGCCCAGAACACGAGCACGGCCACAATGGCGATGAAGATCAAGAAGCCCATGACATCCTCCTAAAGTGGAAGCGCAGGCTGATCGCGGTTGCCGACGGCGGCCCCAGGCGGTGCTTCACTGCGAGGCGCGACTATAGGAAATTGCGCCTGCGGTGCAAGAATTTTTTTGGTTGATGCGATGAACGACGGCGCCAGCGGTGACGAGACGATCGTGCAGGCGATCAACGGCGTGCTTGCACAGCGCGAGCCACCCGCCAGCGCCTGTCCCTCGGAGGTTGCGCGGCGGCTAGCGGCTGATCAATGGCGGCCGCTGCTGCCCGCCGTGCGTCGCGTGGCCGCGACATTGGCCCTGCAGGGCGAGCTTGAGATCACGCAGCGCGGTGCGGTCGTCGACCCGCAGCGCGTGCTCGACGGCAGCGTACGCGGTCCAATTCGCTTGAAGCGGCGCTAAGAAGCACAGCACTGGTCCGGCGAGCAGAAGTGACCAACGTAACCGTCCGGCCAAGTCATCTTGAGCGTGGCATCTGAAGCGACAAAGATGGTGTCCACCAAACAGACGGGTGGACACCATGGAACAAGCCAAGCGTCG
>JBIIZX010000201.1:0-6379 GCA_044346055.1 Burkholderiaceae bacterium
GCAGTACGCACCATTGCTACATCGGTCTTCCGCGGCACCGAATCCGACATTGCCACAACCCGCCCGCACAGTGTTTCTTCGGCGCGATTTGCGGGCTCGGGCCGATTACTTCGCTAACCATTCGCTCCAGCCGAACCGCTACGGCTGGCTGCACCAGCCTTTGCGAGCGACTGAGCTCGAACGTTGATATGGTGCTCCCGACCGTCTTCTCGCTCAACAAAGCAGAACGGCCACTTGGGCGGCGAGCGCAGTTCGCACAGCCCGCATGCGAGGAACGTCTGCCGCGATGAACGGGAACGCTGGCCACTGGGTGGGGACTGACGTCTCCAGGAGGATGCTCGACGTGGCCGTGCTTGCGCGGCAAGATCAAGCACCACGTCTTTTCGAACGACGCCGCAGGGCAAGCTGCCCTGGCCGGCTGATTGCGCCAGAAGCCTCGTATCACTGCGGCGGGGTGAGGGCGCCAAGGAGCGCCAGATATGGCAGATCTGTCCACTGTCTTCACCGAGCTTCGGTCGATCATGGCGCCCTACGTTGCGAAGCTCGACGCAAAGAAGGATGAGGCCTCCGAGTTGTATCTCGACACGAAGCACATCCAGAAGAACAAGAAGCCACTGTTCTTCGGCGCGGTTCAGATCAAGAAGTCGTTTGTGAGCTTTCACCTCATGCCGGTCTACGTGAAGCCCGAGTTACTTGCCCGCATCTCTCCCGAACTTAAGAGGCGAATGCAGGGCAAGTCTTGCTTCAACTTCGCGGAAGTCGACAAGCCCCTTTTCAAGGAGTTGGCGGCTCTCACGAAGGCGGGCTTCGCGAGCTACAAGGAGCAAGGCTTCCTGTAGTGGTTGGGCGGGGGTCGCCGCGCGGGAAGCAGCCTTGCGTTTTCCGACCGCCACCCTGCCGCAGAAGTCGTTGCAGGGCCTCACTCCAACTCGGCCCCGCCGCAGCCCTGCCACAGCAGCCTGCCGCACTCAGCGGTCGCGCTGAAGTGCAGCGAGACTGACCCGGCGGCAGATCCAGCTCAGTAAGTCTTGTACGGCAGGAACTTGCCCGACATGACGATCTTCACGCGGTCGCCCTTGGGATCGGCCTCGCGCGTCATGTCCATCTTGAAGTCGATGGCGGACATGATGCCGTCGCCAAACTCTTCGTGGATCAGTTCCTTGAACGTGGTGCCATAGACGCTCACCAGTTCGTAGAACCGGTAGATCAGCGGGTCGGTCGGCACCGCGGTGGGCAGCGAGCCCTTGTACGGCACGACCTGCAGCAGCTTCACCGCCTCATCGTTCAGGCCGAAGATCTTGCCGATCTTCTTCGCCTGCTCGTCGGTGAACGTCATCTGCCCCAGGCAGCCGGCCGTCACCCACTCCTTAGACAGGCCGATTTTCTTGGCAACGTCGGCCCATTTGAGGCCCTTCTTGATCTTGGCGGCGATGATCGCCTCGGTGACGTCGTTTCTTGTCATTGCATCCTCGGTTGTAGAAGGAAAGTCGAGTTATGCCGCCTTGTCGAGCGGCGATTCAGAAGTGACAGCGGAAATGTCGGCGGAGGTCGCAGCGGAGCTGACCGCGCTTTCATCCAGCCCCGGTGCCACCTCGATGGGCTGACTGGCTGCGCCATGCGCCTGGATGGCCTTGCTGCGCGTGACCAGGAAGTCGATCAGGTGATTGCGGATGCGGTAGTACTGCGGATCGTGATGCAGCGTGAGCCGGGTGCGGCTGCGCGGCATGGTGTTGCGCACCACTTCGGCAATGCGCGCGCGGGGCCCGTTGCTCATGAGCAGGATCTTGTCGGCGAGCAGCATGGCCTCGTCGACATCGTGCGTGATCATGAACACAGTCTGGTGCGTGGCCTGCACGATGCGAAGCAACTCATCCTGGATGGTGCCGCGCGTGAGTGCGTCGAGCGCGCCAAAAGGCTCGTCGAGGAGCAGCATCTTGGGCTGGATGGCAAAGGCGCGCGCAATGCCCACGCGCTGCTTCATGCCGCCTGACAGCTCGGAAGGTTTCTTGTGCTCCGCGCCCTTGAGCCCCACCAACTCGATGAACTGCTGCGCCTGCGCCAGCACGGCGGCGCGCGACCAGTCGGGCCAGCGGCTCTTCGCGGCAAAGGCGATGTTCTTTTCCACTGAAAGCCAGGGCAGCAGCGCATGACCCTGGAACACCACGCCGCGATCCAGGCTCGGGCCGGCGATCTCGCGCCCTTCCATGAAGCAATGGCCGCTGCTGGCCGTATCGAGGCCCGCCAGCACATTGAGGATGGTGGTCTTGCCGCAGCCCGAGTGGCCGATGATGCAGACGAACTCGCCCTTGTCGATGCCAAAGCTCACGTCCTCGAACACGGGCTCGGCCCCCGGCGCATAGCGCTTGGCAAGCTGCTCGACTTTGAGAAAGGCGTCGGCCACGCTTGTCTCTCCTGCCCTAGTCGACGTAGCTGACCGCGCGCTGCAGGCGGCCGAACATCCAGTCGAGCAGCATGCCCACCACGCCAATCACCAGGATGGCGAAGATCACGTTGGTCAGCGACAGGTTGTTCCACTCGTTCCAGATGAAGTAGCCGATACCGGTGCCACCGACCAGCATCTCGGCCGCGACGATCACCAGCCAAGCGATGCCGATCGAGATCCGCATGCCGGTGAGGATGGTGGGTGCGGCTGCGGGCAGGATGACCTGCAGGCTCTTGCGCAGCGGCCCGACTTCGAGCGTCTTGGCGACGTTGATCCAGTCACGCCGCACGCCGGCCACGCCAAATGCGGTGTTGATGAGCATCGGCCACACGCTGCAGATGAAGATCACGAACACGCCGGAGACGGCGCTGTCCTTGATGGTGTAAAGCGCCAGCGGCATCCACGCCAGGGGGCTGATGGGTTTCAGCACATTGATGTACGGATACAGCGCCTTGTAGATGAGCGGCGACATGCCCAGCACGAAGCCGAGCGGAATCGCCACCAGCACCGCAATGCCAAAGCCGAGCGCCACGCGGCCCAGCGAGTAGGCCAGTTGCAGCCCGATGCCCTTGTCATTCGGCCCGTTGTCGTAGAACGGATTGGACAGGTGGTGCGCGACCGTGACGGCCATTTGCCCCAGCGTCGGAAAGCCGCTGGTCTTCATCTGCCCACCACCGGCCACCGTCGGGTCCTTGCCCTGCAGCTTCAGGTACTCGATCTGCTCGGGTGTCAGGTTTTGCGCGGGCGTGGCGACCACTGCCGGCTGCAGCGTGGCCAGATGCCACGCGGCGAGCAGCACGAGCAGGATGAGGCCGGAGAGCAGGCCGGCGCGCAGGGATAGTGACGTGTTCATCGTCGTCGGTTACGCGTGTCATCCCCGCGCAAGCGGGGATCCCCTGAGGCGCATCAGAAGTGGATTCCCGCTTGCGCGGGAATGACGCCTCGTTGTCGTCTCCCCGGCGCAGGCCGGGGTCCAGTTTGTTGCCTTTGAAATTGGATCCCGGCCTTCGCCGGGACGACGGTGGTTTGTTGCTTCATCCTTGTGCCAGCTGCTGCGTCCTTGCTTCGTCCTGCTGCTCGCTGCTGTGTCATCCCCGCGCAAGCGGGGATCCCCTGTGGCGCATCAGAAGTGGATTCCCGCTTGCGCGAGAACGACTCCCGCCCTATCTGCGTCCACTAGGCAGCCACCCGCCGAATCGCAAACGAATTGGCGTAGGCCTCGGCCCTGGCCGGATCGAACTCGCGGCCCATGACCTTGAACTTGGGGTAGCCATCGCCGGACGGCACGTTCATGCCCATGTCCTTCATGAACTTGCGCGCGTCGGTCAGCAGGAACACCTGCTCGGCGATCTGCTTGTAGTTGACGTCGCCCTTGACGTAGCCCCAGCGCTTCATCTGCGTGAGCATCCACACGGCCATGGAGTACCAGGGCACCGGGTCGAAGTCAGTGCGCGTCGGCTCTTTACGTACGCCGCCCAGACCGTCGGCGAACTTGCCGGTGAGCACCTGCGCGATCACGGTCTCGGGCTGGTTGAGGTACTGCGTGGGCGAAATCACCTTGGCAATCAGCTCGCGGTTCTTTGCCTCGCGTGCCATGGCCGCCGCTTCGAGCACGGCGCGGAACAATGCGGCGTAGGTGTTCGGGGCCTCCTTGATGAAGTTCTCGTTCAGGCCAAAGGCGCAGCACGGATGCCCGTCCCAGATCTCGCGCGACAGCAGGTGGATGAAGCCCACCTCGTCAAACACCGCGCGCTGGTTGAATGGATCGGGACCCAGAAAACCGTCGATGTTGCCGGCGCGCAGGTTGGCCACCATCTCGGGCGGCGGCGTGACGCGGATCTGGATGTCGCGGTCCGGATCGAGCCCGTGCTCGGCCACGTAGTAGCGCAGCAGGAAGTTGTGGATCGAGTACTCGAACGGCACGGCAAAGCGAAAGCCCTTCCAGCTCTTGGGATCGCGCTTGTCCTTGTGCTTGACGCTGAGCGTGATGGCCTGGCCATTGATGTTCTGGATGGTGGCCACGCGCATCGGCTGCGCCACCGAGCCCAGGCCCATGCTGATCGCCACCGGCATCGGCGACAGGAAGTGGCTGGCGTCATGCTCCTTGTTGAGCATCTTGTCGCGAATCAGCGCCCACCCTGCGGTCTTGTTGAGCGTTACATCGAGCCCCTGGCGCCGATAAAAACCGAGCGGGTGCGCCATGATGAGCGGCGTGGCGCAAGTGATCGCGATGAAGCCGAGCTTCAGCTCCTTTTTCTCCAGCGGCTTCTTGTCCTGCGCCATTGCCTGCAAGGACGCCACCGGCAGCACGCTGGCCAGCGCGGCACGTGCCGTATTGGCACCCACGGCGCGCAGGAAGGCGCGGCGCACGCCATCGTGCGGAAACAGCGCCTTCATCAACGTGGCCTCGATGAAGTCGTTCGACAGTTCCTCGGGATTGGTCGCCCGCCGCGCATCGGCTGCACTCAACGGCTCCGCCGCCGCGTCATGCTCGGCCGCGCTGGCGTGCTTGCCGCATTGGCAGCCAAGCCGCATGGGCTGGTCGGGGTCAAACGGACGGAACAGATTGCCCACGGTCGCTCCTTGTGTTTGTTTGTGCGCTTGGGCGACCGAACATGCAGAACGCGTGCCATAAGGGGGCGACACAGCGCGGCAGCAAGGGGCAGGACCAAAGGGCGGAACGATGAGCACCGCCTGCCGCACCCGCCCGGCACATGACGCACGCAAGCGGCGCATAGAAGCACGCGGGCGGTGCGTTGCCTGTATCGGCTTAGTGCGGCAGCGGCAACAGCCCTCTTTGCGCAGCGGCCACCTGGCGCACGACCAAGCGCAGGTCTGAGCCCGCAGAGCTCAGTTCGCAGGTCTCAGCTCGCAGATCTCAGCTCGCTCCGCTGCTGCGGGCCGGCAGCAGCACGGTAGAAAGCGCCGCCAGGATCAGCGCCAGCGCGGCGTAGTCCTGCCAGTGCGGCTGCTCGCCCAGCAGTGCCATGCTGGAGAACACGCCGAGCACCGGAATCATCATCACTGACAGGCCACTGGCGGCCGGCGGCAGGGTGCGCGCGAGCATGGCCCACACGGCATGGCAGAAGGCAATCGCCAGCACCATGTTGTAGACAATGGAGGCCCATTCGACCGTGTTGGGCATGCGCCAGAGGTGACGCTCGAAGACGATGGTCAGTGGCGCCATGGCCGCGAGTGTCACCGCGAGCATCCAGAAGGTGAGCGCCAGGGTGGGCATGTCGGTCAGGGTGCGCCGCATGAGGTTTGTGCCGTAGCCCCAGGCCGCGGCCGCGACCAGGATCAGCAGCGTTCCCAGCGGCGCGCCGGCAAACTTGGTGAACTCGGAGGACAGCAGCAGCATGGTGCCGATGAAAGCCGCGCCCACCCCGACCCAGTGCCGCGGCTGCGTGCGCTCGTTGAACAACCACAGGCCAAAGAGCACGGCCCACACCGGCATGGTGTAGCCAAGGATGGCGCTGCGGCCGGCCGGCAGGAGCTTGAGCGCGATCACCAGCAGCACGTGCCAGATCACCACGTTCGGAATCGCGAGCTTGACGATCTTCGGCCACGCACCCGCCGGCACCCGCATCGAAATGCCGGTCGCGCGGGCATAGAGGTACAGGAACACCAGCCCGCCCGCGATGCACAGCACCCGGTAGTACAGCGGCGGCAGGTCCTGCACACCGACTTTCATGATCGGCCAGTTCAGGCCCCAGGCGAGCGTCAGGCAGACGAGCAGGATCAGGTCACGACGGGACAGCGACATCGATGAGGCGACGAAAGTTGTAAGGCGGGCGTGGAAAGCCGACGCAGAAAGCGGATCGGCGAGCAGGTTCGGGTTGCAGCGCTGCCAGGAGCTGTTGCCAACCCCTGTTACCAACCCCTGTTGCCAACAGCGGAGCCGACCCTAGCCCGGATATTTCACCAGTATGAGGT